>NZ_JBHXSC010000016.1:0-115447 GCF_042716505.1 Streptomyces sp. NPDC058674 | reverse complement strand
GAGTACTGGACGTACTCGGGCGCCCCGACAACGCGGCGAGGTGCGGTGCCGGGCGCCGCGGGCCAGGCGGGACTTTGACGACAGGACCTGTGCCGACGCCCGGGCGTGGCACAGAGCCAGGACATCGTCGACGAGGTCGAGCGCCTCGACCTGCCGGACGTCGTGCTGGTCGGGCACAGCTACGCGGGCATACCGGCGGGACAGTCGCCCGACACCCCGGCAGTCCCGCCCGGCACCGCGGGCACGACCGCAGGCTCCGCGGTGGTCCCGGCCGGCTCCGGGGCGGTGACGGCGAACTCGCACCACACGCGCTTGCCGCCGCCCCGCGGTTCCACGCCCCACTCGTCCGCGAGCCGGTCCACCAGCAGGAGGCCGCGGCCCGATTCCTCCCAGTCCCCCGCGTCGCGCGGCCTCGGCAGGGCGCTGCTGGAGTCCTCGACCTCGATCCGTATCCGCCCCTGCGCCGTCAGCCGCAGCCCCACCTGGGCGCCGCCGTCGGTGTGGACCAGGGCGTTGGTCATCAGCTCGTCCGCCGCCAGCTCGATCTCATCCGCCCGTTCCCCCGCGCCCCAGGCGGCCACGGCGGCCCGGATCAGGTGGCGGACCGCCGCCGGAGCGTCCGTGTCGCCCGCCTCCAGGCCGTGGTGCAGGGGGCCTCCGCCGCGGGCCTCGGGGGTGCCGCGCCGGCGCAGCACGAGCAGCGCCATGTCGTCGCCGCCACCCGAGTCCCCGACCAGGTCGCAGAGCACGTCGGCGAGTTCCTCCACGTCCGCCGGGCCGGCGCGGACCGCTTCCATGAGCTCCCGCATGCCCGTGTCCGGGTCCGCGCCGGGCCGCTCGGTCAGCCCGTCCGTGCAGAGCAGCAGGGTGTCTCCGGGGTGGAGTTCGAGGCTGGTGACCGGGTAGCCGGAGCCGTTCGCCGGCCCTTCGCGGCGCGGCAGGCCGAGCGGGAGCCCGCCCGCGACCCGGATGCGGTGGCAGCTGCCGTCGCCGCGCCGCACGACGGGGTCGAGGTGGCCGGCGCGGACCATGCCGAGCATCCCGCTGACCAGGTCCACCTCGACGTAGGTACAGGTGGCGAACCGCTCCGTCTCCAGCTCGCGCAGGAAGGCCGAGGCCCGCTCCATCGCCGCGCCGGGGGTGTGCCCTTCGGTGATGTAGGCGCGCAGCACGATGCGCAGCTGCCCCATCACCGCGGCCGCGTCCGTGTCGTGCCCCTCGACGTCGCCGATCATGACTCCGACCCGGCCCGCGCCGAGCGGGATCACGTCGTACCAGTCTCCGCCGACCTCCCGTCCCATCCGGGCGGAGCGGTAGCGTACGGCGATCCGCGCGCCCGGCACGTGCGGGATGCGGCGCGGCAGCATGGCCCGCTGGAGCCCCTCGGCGAGGTCGTGTTCCTGTTCGTAGAGGATGGCGCGCTGCAGGCTCTGCGCGATGCCGCTGCCGAGCGCCATCAGGAGGTTGCGCTCCTCGCCGGTGAAGTCGCCGTCCCGGGTGTAGAGGAGGCCGAGCGCTCCGATCGGGCGGCCCTGCGCGATCAGCGGGAGGTAGACGCCGCTGCGGACGGCCAGCGGCTCGATGTACGGCCACAGCAGGGGGTAGCGCAGCTGGAACTCCTCCCGCGAGGCGAGGAGGACCGGCTGCATGGTCCGTACGGCCTCGCTCATCGGGAACTGCGCGTCCACGCGCGTGTACTCGATCTCGGGCACGTACGAGCCGAGCTGTCCCTCCGCGACCAGGTGGATGCGGCCGCCGTCGACCACGCCCAGCATGACGCTGACCGCGCCGAGGTGGCCGAGGGCCTCCGGGTCCTTGAGGATGTCGGTCACGTCGTTGACGGTGCGGGCGTGGGCGAGGATGGCGGTGGTCCGCTCGACCACGCCCGTCATCCGCCGGCGACCCTCGTCCCGCTGGCCGGCGGCGCCGGGATCGCCCGGGTCGTGGGCGGCGTCGCGGAGTATCCCGATGACGCGGTACGGGCGGCCGGCCCGGTCGCGCAGGACGTGGCCCTGGATGTGGGTCCAGGCCGGTGAGCCGTCCCGGCTGCGGCTGCGGACGTAGGCCCCGTAGTGGCTGCGGCCGTCCTTCAGCACCTGCGCGACCCTGGCGTCGAGCCGGGCCTCCTCGGCGGGGGGAATGCGCAGGCGCAGCCCCTCGGGAGTGCCGGGGAACTCGTCGGGGCGCAGGTCGAGGACCTCGAGAGCGGTCGGATCAAGGTGCATCCGCCCGCTGTCGAGGTCCCAGTCGAAGGTCCCCATGCGGTTGAGCGCGAGGCTCGTGTCCGGCCGCGCGGGCCAGTCGACCTCGGGGTTCTCTCCCCTGTGGCCCATGTAGCCAGGGTCTCACCCCCGCCCGCCGGTGTCCCCGCGGGCGGCTGGGCGACGGCAGTCAGGGCCGGGCGGGCGGCCCGCCTACGACGGTCAGGCGCCGGCCGCGCCCCTCGGGTCCTGCTTCCAGTCCTGCGCCAGGAGCCCGAGCAGCACCTCGTCCAGGAACTCGCCCAACACCCAGGCCGAAGAGCGCGTGACGCCCTCGCGTACGAAGCCGTTGCGCTCGGCGGCGCGCAGCATCGCGGGGTTGTCCGACAGCGTCTCGATCTGCAGCCGCTGCAGGCCGCGCACGGCGAAGCCGTAGTGGCACAGGATCGCGACCACATCGGTGCCGTATCCCTTGCCGCGGGAGGAGGGCAGCAGCCCGAGCCCGATGTGCGCGGACCGGTTGTGGTTGTCGATGCCCCACAGCGACGCACTGCCGACCAGCGTGCCGTCGTCCAGCGCCACCACGGAGAAGGGGACGCGAGCCTGGTCCTCGTCGTCCACGACGAGCCGGGCGTCCTCCGAGCCGGGCGTGATCGGCCGCCACGGGCCGCTTTCGGCCCGCGAGCCGTTGACCACGTCGTCGTAGAGTTCGGTCCGCAGGATCGGGATGTCGTCCTCGTGCCGGGCCCTGAGCCCGACCGTGCTGCCTCTAAGCATGCGGACTTCCTATCCGGCCTGACGGGGCGGCGGCAAACGGATTGTGCGATGAGGCCGCGCCGGGAGAGCGGAGGGAGTCCTCAGGGCGCTCAGGGCGCCTTGTCCGTGCCGGGGGCGGACGGCGTCGCGGGCGTCCGCGATCCGCTCGGTGTCGTCCCACTGCGGTCGGTCAGCCCCGGCGCCCGCGAGTCCGTGGCCGTCGAGGTGTCCGTGGCGCCGTCCTCGGGGGTGGCCGGGTCGCTGGCCGTCCCGGGGGCCGTCTCGGATTCGGAGTCCGTGGGGGTGCCGGTGAGGCCGTCATCGGGCGTGCCGGTGGCGGTGTCGGCGTCCGTCGGCGTCCACGTCCCCGTGGTCGTGTCGGCGTCCGTCGGCGTGTCGGTGGCGGTGTCGGCGTCCGTCGGCGTGCCGGTGTCCGGCGGGGTGCGGGTGCCGGTGTCCGGCGGGGAGGTGGTGGCCGGCGGTGTCCGGTCCTTCGGGGTCGGGAACACCGGCGGCGCGACCGGCTTGTCGGCCTGCGGTTTCGGCCCGCGGTCCCGCTCGTACCAGCGGCGGTCCTCGTGGTCGTAGATGACGATCTTGTTCACGACCGTCACCGAGGGCGCGATGACGATCACCTGCGCCGGCCGGTACCCGCTCCAGGCCTGACCGAAGCGCTTGGGGTCGGCTTCCAGGGGCACGGGCGCCGCCAGCGGGTTCCCGCATGCGCAGCGCACGCGGGGCACCCCGCGGTCGTCGACGAGGACGGCCGTACCGGCCTGCAGGACGGCTTGGTAGGCGGTCGCCCGGCCCTCGCGGTAGCCGTGGTTCGTGACCCGCGTGTCGAAGCGCAGCTGTACGGGGGTGAGCGAGCGGAGGTACCCGGGGACCGCTGCGGGCCGGATGCCGAGGGCCGAGGCGAAGGCGGTGTTCTTCGCGGGCTGGGCGGCGAGGACCGTGATCTGCTTCTCGACATCGCAGCTGGCCACGGACCGGGTGCCGCCGTAGAGGCCCGGCGAGGACCCGCTGACGCTGGGGGTGGCGGTGCCCGCGGTCGCCCCGGGGCCCGTGGTGCGGCCGGTGGGCGGGGGCGGCGGGCTCTGTGGAGGGGGCTGGGCCGGCGTGGTGGCGGTGGACTCGGTGAAGGGGTCCGGGCCGGAGGCGGCCGCCGGCTGGAGGAACACCTCGCCGCCGGCCTTGGGGGAGGTGCCGCTCGGGCGGGTCAGCACCACGACCAGGGCCACGACGGCCGCCACGGCCACCAGGGCGGTGGCCAGCCGCGGCACGGAACGCCACCACGGCCCCCTGCCCGGTCCGCCGGGACCGTCCGCACCGCCGGTTGTTCCCGGCGGTGCGGACGGCGGCGGTGGCGGCGGGCCCTGGCGCCCCGCCGAGAGCGGGCCGGACGGCGGGCCGGTCGGTCGCTCGGACGGGGGTGGCGGCTGGCCGGAGGGCTGAGTGCTCACGGGTTCTTCTTCCCAGGCGGAGGAGTTCCCTGCGGACCATTGTGTGCGCCCTCCCGGTGGTGCCCGCAAGCCGGGGCCGCCTACGGTTGCAGGGTGAGCCGTACGTCGAAGGCAGCACTGACCGGGGGTTCTTCCGCACGGGCGTGGCGCGGCGCGCTCGTGGCCGTCGTCGCGGCCTTCGCGGTGATGACCGCGGTCGGCGCGGCCGGGCTGGCCTGCGCCGGGGCCGCCGATCTGCCGGGCGGCGCGTTCCCCCGTGTCGTGGCGGCCGTCGTCGTGATGGCGGCCGGCGGCTCGGTCGAGGTGTCGGGCGGTGCCGGTTTCCTGGCGGACGCCGACGCGAGCCTGTCCGTGCTGCCGCTCTCCGTGAGCGTGGCCGGAGCCCTCAGCGCGGGATACCTCTTCCTGCGTCCGCTGCGCAACCGGGCCGTGGCGAGCCACCGCGAACTGCTGTCCCGTGCCGGGCGGTTGGTCCTCCTGTGGCTGCTCGCCCTCGCCCTCACCGCACTTCTGGCCCGCCAGAGCTTCGGGATCTCCACCGGCGACTCGCCCATCGGCGAGATCGGCGAACTCCTCGACTCGGCGCCGACGGTGGGCTTCCGCGCGGACCTTCCCGCCACGCTCCTGTCCGGCCTGCTGTGGATACTGGGCCTTTTGCTGGTCTGCCTGCTGGTCTCCCGCCGCGCGCCGCTCCCTGCCGGGCTGGTCCGCTTCCACACGGCGGTGCGGCCGGCCGCCTTCGCCACGGTGGCGCTGCTCCTCGCGTACGTCGTCCTGGGCCTCGGCGTCGGGCTGGTGGTGGCCGCGACCCGCGGCCACGCCGCGCAGACCCTGGCCGTGGTCCTGCTCGGCCTGCCCAACCTGGCCTGGCCGGCGCTCACCCTCGGCTTCGGCGGGGCATGGGAGGGCAGGGCAGAGGGGCCCTTCGGGCTGCCGGCGCCGCACGTCCTGGACCAGGTGCTGCGCGGCGCGGACGTCTCCGTGGTGGACGTGGCCTCGCTTGCCGAGCGGGACCCCCGGGCGTGGTGGCTGGTGGCGGTGGCGGCGGTCCTGCTGCCGGGCGCGGGCGTACTGGCGGCGGTACGGTCCCCCGCCGGTGTCCGCCCCTGGCAGCACGCCCTGCACCTGGGTGTCGCACTGGCCCTGGGCACGCTGGCGGTGTGCCTGCTGGCGCGGGTGCAGGCGCAGTTCGGGCTCTCCCTGCTGGGCATCGGGGACGTGGACGGCCTCGGCGGCACGGTGCGGCTCACGCCGGTCCTGTGGCGCACGGTGGGTCTGGCCCTGCTCTGGGGTGCGGCGGCGGGATTCCTCGGCGCCCTGCTCGCCCGCCCCCTGCACCGCCGGGGCCTGGTGGAGGAGCCCCTGCCCGACCGCTCCGGCCGCCCTCCGCTCTGATCGGCACCACGTCGCCCGCCGACGCCCCGGCAAGGTCACCACGTCGGACCACGTCGGACCGGGGGGTCAGCCCGGCCCGCGGAACACCGGCGCCGCCCAGGGCGGCGGGGGCGGCCCCGGTTGCCCCGCCGGGTCCGGCGCGCCGGCCGTCCGGGCGGGCGGACGGGACCCGGCGCCCGCCCGCCGCAGTGCGCCGGTGAATTCCAGGCAGCTGCCCCAGCGGTCGTCGGGCGCCTTGGCCAGCGCCCGCGCCAGCACCTCGTCCACCGCTCCGGTCAGCCCCGGCTGCCGGGAGGACGCGGGGGGCGGCGGGTCGTACTGGTGGGCCCAGAGCAGGGCCATGTCGTCGTCCCGCTGGAACGGCGGGCCGCCCACCAGCATTTCGTACACGACGCACCCCAGGCCGTAGACGTCGCACCGGCCGTCCACCGGCTTCCCGGAGATCTGCTCCGGTGCCACGTAGTCCAGGGTCCCCACGAACTGTCCGACGCTCGTGAAGCCGGTCAGCGACAGGGACTTCTTCGTCAGCCCGAAGTCGGTGAGGTACACGTGCTCCGGGTGCTCGCTGTCGGTTCCCTCCGCGACCAGCACGTTTCCCGGTTTCACGTCCCGGTGGACCAGGTCGTGGGCGTGCGCGGCGTCCAGTGCCGACGCCACCTGGCCGGCGATCCGCGCGACCATCTCCACCGGCAGCGGCCCGGTCCGGTCCAGCAGCGCCCGCAGGTCCTGTCCGGCCACGTACCGCATGGCGATGTACAGCAGGCCGTCCGTCTCCCCCGCCTCGAAGACCGGCACGATGTGCGGGTGGTCGATGGCGGCCGCCACCTTCGACTCGTGGGCGAAGCGCTGCCGGAAGCTGTCGTTGCGCGCCAGTTCGGGCGCGAGGAGTTTCAGCGCGACCGTCCGGTCCAGGCGCAGATCCCTGGCGCGGTAGACGACGGCCATGCCGCCGCGCCCGATCTCGGTCTCCACCTCGTACCCGGCGATCCGCCTCCCGCGCAGGTCCGAGGGGCGGCCCGCGACCGGGTCGTCTCCCGTCACCGCTCCCCGCCCCCGGGAACGTCGGCGATGCGGGTCGGCGCGTGCCCCGCCGCGGCATCGGTGCCGGCCGCCTCCGGCTCCGGCTCCGCCGCCGGCGCCCGTTCCGCTCCGGGCCGCGCGCCGGGGCCGGGTCCGGGGCCGGTGGCCACCGCGTACGTCGCCAGCCGGGTGCCGTCCCCGTAGAGCCAGCGCCCGGTGGCCTCCTCGTACAGCCAGACCGACTCCCCGTCGATCACCAGCCCGGCGCGCAGCCCCCGGACGGACCGCCGGAAGGCCTCGGGGCCGCTCGTCCCCGCGGCCAGGGAGTCGACGCCCCGCCGGTAGCGGTCCAGCGCGTCGGCGGCCCGTGCGAGCAGGGGCCGCGGGTCCTCGGCGCGGCCGGTCGGGCGGCCCCCGGCGGTGGGCGGCGGCTGCGGTACGGCGACCAGCAGTCGGCCGTCCACCCAGGCCGACCAGCCGTTGGCGCACAGGACCTGCCCCCAGTCGCCGCGCCGGGAGAGCAGCCGCACGGGCAGGAAGGGGTCCAGCGGTTCGGTGGGCCGGGACGCGTCGGGGCCCTCCCAGGCGGGCAGCCCCTGCTGCGGCACGACGTGCGTGGGCCGGAAGTCCTCGGCGCGGCCGTCCGGGTGCGTCATGGGGCTACTTCCGCATGATCGCGGGCTCGTGGCGGCGCAGCAGCCGCAGGACCAGTACCCCGAACAGCACGGACAGGGCGACCAGCATCCCCGCGTTGAGCAGCCACACCCCGGCGCTGTGCGCGAAGAGCGGGTCGTCGGTGAGGGGGCCGGGCACGATGGCGCCCAGGCCGATGGTGCCGGCCATGGCGCCGAGCGCCCAGCGCGACGGAACGAACCAGGCCAGCTGCTCCACGACCGGTACGCCGTCCAGTTGGAGCAGCGCCCCGCAGAAGACCACCTGGACGATGGCGAGGAGGACCAGCAGCGGCATGGTGACCTCTTCCTTCCTGACCAGCGCGGAGACCAGCAGGCCGAGCATCATCGCGGTGAAGGACAGCAGCGCCACGGCGACGGTGATCTCGATGAGGGGCGGCAGGAAGACCCCTCTGCCGCCGGGGGCGTTGGACTTCACCCCGAAGAGGCCGACCAGGGTGAGCACCACCGCCTGGGACACCGTGACGGCGCCGAGCACCACCACCTTGGACATCAGGTAGGCGGAGCGCGACAGCCCGACCGCGCGCTCGCGCTGGTAGATGGTCCGCTCCTTGACCAGCTCGCGGACCGCGTTGGCGGCGCCCGTGAGGACTCCGCCGACGCAGAGGATGAGCAGGGCGTTGATCGCGCTCTCCCGGGTGAGCGTGCTGCCGGCGAGGGCGCGGGCCATGGCGCCCATGACGAACGGCAGCGCGATCATGATGACGAGGAAGGTCCTGTCGGCGCCGAGGGCGGCAGCGTACCGCCGGACCAGGGTGGACAGCTGGGAGCCCCAGCTCTGTGCCTTGGGCGGCGCAGTGGCGGCGGGGGTGGCCGGGGTGGCGCCCCCCGCGTCCGCGTCGGCCCGCCGCGGCGTGCGGGCCGCCCCGACGGCGTACATGCGGTGCTGGGGGGAGGCGGCGTACTCGGCCGCCCAGTCGCGGCCCCGCTCGTTCTCGAAGGCCTCGAAGGCCTCGGGCCACTGGGTGAAGCCGAAGAAGTCCAGCGTCTCCCCGGGCGGCCCGAAGTAGGCGGTGCGCCCGCCCGGGGCGAGGACGAGCAGCCGGTCGCACACGTCCAGGCTGAGCACGCTGTGGGTGACTACGACGACCGTGCGGCCGTCGTCGGCGAGGGCGCGGAGCATGTGCATCACGGAGCGGTCCATGCCGGGGTCGAGGCCCGAGGTGGGTTCGTCCAGGAAGAGCAGCGAGGGCTTCGTCAGGAGTTCCAGGGCGACGGAGACGCGTTTGCGCTGGCCGCCGGAGAGGCTGTGGATGGGCTGGTCGGCGCGCTGCCGGAGGCCGAGTTCCCCGATCACCTCGTCGACCCGGGCCTGCCGTTCGACTTTGGCGGTGTCCTGCGGGAAGCGCAGTTCGGCGGCGTAGACGAGGGCGCGGCGGACGGTGAGCTGGGCGTGCAGGATGTCGTCCTGGGGGACGAGGCCGATGCGGCTGCGCAGCTCGGCGTAGTCGCGGTAGAGGTCGCGGCCGTCGTAGAAGACGGTGCCCCGGTCGGCGGGGCGCAGGCCCGTGAGCGCGCCGAGGAGGGTGGACTTGCCGGCTCCGCTGGGGCCGACGACGGCCAGCAGGCACGTGGCGCCGACCGGGAAGGAGATGTCGTCCAGGAGGGTCTTGCGGCCGTGGTCGACGGCGACGGTGAGGCCCTGGACGTCGAGGGAGACCTCGCCCGTGTCCACGTACTCCTGGAGCTGGTCGCCGACGAGGCAGAAGGACGAGTGGCCGACGCCGACGATGTCGCCGTCGGTCAGGGGGGCGGTCCGCTCCACGGGGGCGCCGTTGAGGAAGGTTCCGTTGTGGCTGCCGAGGTCGGCGATCTCGTACGTGCCGTCGGCGAGCGCCCGGAGTTCGGCGTGGCGGCGGGAGACGACCAGGTCGTCGACGACGAGGTCGTTGTCGGGGGCGCGGCCGATGCGGACGGCGGCGCGGGCGAGCAGGGGGTGGACGGTGGTGGGCTGCCGGTAGGTGCCGGTCATCGCCGGGTTCGAGACCCGGGACGGCCGGCCGGGCGACACGGCGGGCCGGGGAGGCGGCGCCGGGCCGACGAGCACGGCGCGCGGGCCGTCGGAGGCGCTGCCGAAGCGCAGTTCGCTGCCGGGGCCCACCCGCCACGCGTGCACGCGGTGGCCGTCGGCCCAGGTGCCGTTGGTGCTGTGCTCGTCCTCGACGGTCCAGTGGTCGCCGTCGGGGCGCAGGACAGCGTGGTGCCAGGAGACGCGGGCGTCGTCGAGGCAGATCTCGCAGAGCGGGTCGCGGCCCACGTGGTAGGTGCGGCCGGGGCTCATCTCCGTGGAGCCGAGGTCGGTCTCCAGGACGAGCTCGGGCGCGGTCGGCACTCCGGGGCGCTGGACCATGAGCACATTTTCCCACGATCCGGCCGCCCCGACACCGGCCGGGCATCACCGCAGGTCAGAGCCCTCTTATGGGGAATGACAACGGTCCCCGTTGCAGCCTTTGCCGATCTCGCCGGGGTGCGCTTCACTTCACGCGACGGAACCGGACACACGGGTGACGCGACGAGACGGGGGACCCATGAGCGGGCACGGCCACGACGGCCACGCGCACGGCGGACACGACCACGGACCGGGCGGACACGACCACGGACCGGGCGGCCACAGCCACGGCGTGGCGGCGGACGCCGACCGCCGCTGGCTGGCGATCGCGCTGGGGCTGATCGGCGCGTTCATGGCCGTCGAGGTGTTCATCGGCATCATGGCCCACTCACTGGCCCTGATCTCCGACGCGGCGCACATGCTCACCGATGCCGTCTCGATCGTCCTCGCGCTGATCGCGATGCGGCTGGCCGCCCGCCCGGCGCGCGGCGGCTTCACGTACGGCCTCAAGCGGGCGGAGATACTCTCCGCGCAGGCCAACGGCCTGACGCTGCTGCTGCTGGCGGTCTGGCTGGCGTACGAGGCGGTCCGACGGCTGATGGACCCGCCGCCGGTGGAGGGCGGGCTGGTCCTGGTGACGGCGCTCGCGGGCATCGCCGTGAACGTGGCCGCGGCCTGGTGCATCTCCAGGGCGAACCGGTCCTCGCTCGCCGTCGAGGGCGCCTACCAGCACATCCTGAACGACCTCTTCGCCTTCATCGGGACGGCCGTCGCCGGTCTCGTCGTGCTGACCACGGGCTTCCGGCAGGTCGACGCGATCGCCACCCTCGTGGTGGTGGCGCTGATGGTCAAGGCGGGCTACGGGCTGGTCCGCGAGTCGGGCCGGATACTCCTGGAGGCCGCACCGGCCCATGTGGACCCGGACGCCGTGGGCGACCGGCTGGTCGGGCACCCGCCGGTGTCCGAGGTGCACGACCTGCACATCTGGACGATCACCTCCGGCCAGGCGGCGCTCTCCGCACACGTGCTCGTGGAGCCGGCGGGCGACTGCCACGCCGTACGCCGCGATCTGGAGCGGCTGCTGGAGAAGGAGTACGGGATCACCCACACCACCCTCCAGGTGGACCACACCCAGGAGCCCCTGCTCAGCGTCGGCCGGGCGGGCGCTGACCCGGCCGACCCGCACTGCGCGGACGCGCACGGCCCGGTGCACCGGCAGGGCCCGCACAGCCACTGACCGCCGGGGCGGGCCGCCGGGGCGGGCCGCCGGGGCGGGCCGCCGGGGCGGGCCGCAGGCGGATCGTCGGGGCGGGCCGCTGAGGCGGGTCCGGGCGGGGCATACATGGGTGCATGACGCACAAGCGCAGTGCCGGGCTGCTCCTCTTCCGCCGGACGCCCGGGGGCCCCGGACCGGACGGCTCCGGCATCGAGGTCCTGCTCGGGCACATGGGCGGACCGCTCTGGGCCGGCCGGGACGACGGGGGCTGGGCGATCCCGAAGGGCGAGTACGGGCCGGACGAGACGCCGCGGGACGCGGCCCGGAGGGAGTTCACCGAGGAGATCGGACTGCCCCCGCCCGAGGGCCCGTACGTACCGCTGGGCGAGGTGCGGCTGACCAGCGGCAAGCTGGTGACCATCTGGGCGGTGGAGGCGGACCTCGACCCCGCGCTCATGGTGCCCGGGACCTTCTCGATGGAGTGGCCGCCGCACTCCGGGACCGTGCGGGAGTTCCCCGAGCTGGACCGGGTGGCGTGGTTCGCTCCGGAGGTGGCCGAGAGGAAGGTGATGCCACCTCAAGTGCCTTTCCTGGAGAGGCTGTTGGCCCACCTGAAGGGCTGACCCCGGCTACTGCCCGCCAGCTGCGGCCGGAGAGCGGCGCGGTGTGAAACCGCGGCCCGGGGCCGCCCGGCCCCGGGCGGCCGCCGCGGGCCGTACTTCCGGCCGGGTCGACCTGGCCGTCCGGTCGAAGCGCGGGGCAGCCGCCCGCTGGTTGACTCGTATGGGTGGACGGGAGCGCTCAGGACGCCTCCGGCACCCCTGCGTGTCACGTTCCAGCCGGCGATACACCCCAACCGGAACGTGGCCGTCCCGCACGGATGCCACGTCCGCGCGGGAGGCCCGCAACCGCTTTGGGGAGTGGCTGCGGGCCGCTCGCCGTCCCCCGCCGCAACCGGGGGCGGATGCGAAGGCCCGGGCGCGGGGGTCAGGAGCGGGCGTGCGCCGTGATGTCCGCCTCGAACTCCCCCGTCATCGCCGGGGTCACCGTCGGCCGGCACTGCCGGACCGCCGCGAGGTAGTCGTGCGTGGTCGCGCCGAGCTGTGCGGCCGCCGCGCCCCGCGTCCCCACCGCCTCCAGGTCGCGCTCGAAGGACACCTGCGCCGCGATCCGCGCCGCGTGCTCGATGTCGGCCGGCGTGAACAGCTCGGTCGCCGCCACCAGGGCCGCGACGTCGACGTCGGTGCGCCCCGCCGTGTAGCGGGACCAGATCGCGGCGCGGGCGCCGGCGTCCGGGGTGCCGATCGGGATCAGGTAGTCGAAGCGGCCGGGCCGCAGGAAGGCCGGGTCGAGGGAGCGGATGGAGTTGGTGGCGCAGACCAGCAGCCGCTCGTCGCCCTCCCGGAAGCCCGGTATCAGCTTGAGCAGCTCGTTCGTCACGCCGTGGATTCCGCCGGGCCGGGCGGGCTCGGTGCGCACGGGCGCGATCTCCTCGACCTCGTCGATGAAGACGAGGACCCGTTCCAGCTCGGCGATCCGGGCGAAGGCGTCGCGCAGCGCGGTGGCCAGATTGCCCTCGTCCGCGAGGCGGGAGGGCAGCAGCTCGACGAAGGGCCAGCCGAGTCGGGAGGCGATGGCACGGGCGAAGGTGGTCTTGCCGGTGCCGGGCGGTCCGAAGAGGGTGATGGCGCGAGGCGGCCGCACTCCGTGCGCCGCGGCGCGCTCCGGCTCGGCGAGCGGCAGCACCACGCGCCGCTCGATGAGGTCCTTCTCCTTCTCCATGCCAGCGACTTTGGCCCACAGGTCGTTGGGGAGGAAGCGGCCGCCGAGGTCGTCGAGGAGTCCGGCCGCCGGCCCGTGGAGCGGTTCGGTCTTCTCGAAGTAGGCGACCGCGGGCTGCCGGGTGTAGCCGGCGTTGAGCAGCCCCTCGCCGAGCAGGTCCTCCTCGGGCAGGACGTACGCGATGCGGCCGACCCGGGCGGCGATGAGGCGGCGCTCCAGCTCCACGAGGAGGGCGCTGGCCAGGCCGCGGCCGCGCCATCCGGCGGCGATCGCGATGCGCATCACCCAGGCCCGCTCGCCGGTCACGCAGGCGAGGGCGGCTCCGATCGGGACACCCTGGTGGACGGCGACCACGCAGGGCTGCCGGTCGGTGAGGGCGCTGATGCACTCGGCGAGTGAGAAGACGGACTCCTGGCCCAGTTCGGCCGTGGTGTCGATCAGGTGGACCACCGCGGCGAGATCGCTCTCGCGGTAGTCGTGGATGAGCCAGTTCACCGGGTACCGCCCCTCGTTCGTGCTCCTGCGGTGAGGCTAGGGGCCGCCGGGCGCCCCGATCACGCTCCGCTGTGCACAACAGGGGGTACGGAAACCGTCCGCGGCGTCCATAGACTGGTGGGTTCCGCCGAAGGCCCGCGTCCGGGTCCGGTACCGTTTCGGCACTTCCGACAGGCCCGGCCCGCTCCGCCAGCGCTCCGCCGGGCCTCGTACGGTTCCTCCCGGACCGGGGCGCGTGCCGCTCCGCCGCTCCGGCCGGGCCGTGGCGCGAGCTTCACACCGGGTCCACCGGGTCCACCGGATTCACAGCGGATTCATACGGAACTTCGGGCTCCGGACAAAGGTTCACCGGGCAGGCTCGGGGCATGATCCAGCGCAAGCCCTCCCGGCCCGGCCCGGCCGGCCGCCTCCGAGCCCGTGCCCGGCGCGCGTCCCGGACCGTCCCGGCCCTGGCCGTGATGGCCGCCCTGCTCGGTCTCGACCTGCCCGACCCCCCAGCCGGAGCCCTCCTCGGCGTCACGGCGCGCGCCGCGGCCGGGACCGTGACGGACCGGGTGGGCGCGCTCTTCACGGGCGGGCTGGACGGCGGGCACTTCTGCACCGCCTCGGTGGTGCACAGCGACGACGGCGACGTCATCGCGACCGCCGCACACTGCCTGGACCATCCGGACACCACCGTCTTCGCACCGGGCTACCGGGACGGCCGCGCCCCGTACGGCCTCTGGCGGCTCACCGGCGTGTACGTGGCCCCGGGCTGGACGGACGGCCAGGACCCGGACCGGGACATCGCCTTCGCGACGGTGGCCCCGGTGGACGACGCGGGCCCGGCGCCGCTCGAGGAGCTGGTCGGCGCCTTCCGGGTCGCCGCCGACCAGTACGAACACGCCACGGTGACGATCGTCGGGTACCCGCGCAGCCAGGAGGCTCCGCTGCGCTGCGCCAACACCACCGCGCTGATCTCCGAGACCCAGCGTCGCATCGGCTGCCCGGACCTCAGCGGCGGCACCAGCGGCAGCCCCTGGCTGGTGGACGGCGCGCTGGCCGGGGTGCTCGGCGGCCACGAAGGCGGCGGCACGCTTCCGGAGGTCTCGTACAGCGCCGTCATGGGCGACAGCGCCACCGCCCTGTACCGGGAGGCGGCCCGGGCGGGCTGAGACGGGACGGGCTCGCAGGGCGGAACGGCTCGCAAACGCGGACGGTCCGGGGCGGGCTCAGCCGCGGGCGGGCGGGTCGCCTGCCGTCGCGACGGGCTCGAACCAGGTGGGCCCGTCCAGCAGGGCGTGCCGGATGCGGTCCAGGGAGAACGGCTCCAGCGGCGGCAGCGCGTCCACCTCGAACCAGCCGACCTCCAGCGACTCGCTGTCGTTGACGCGCGCCTCGCCGCCGGTCGCCCGGCAGCGGAAGGTGATGTCCTGGAACTGGCACACGTCACCGTTGGGATAGGTGACCGGCGCGAGCATCTGGACGAGGACCACCCGCTCCGGCACGCAGTGCACCGCCGTCTCCTCGTACACCTCGCGCACGGCGGTCTCGGCCGGCTGCTCCCCCGGCTCGGCGATCCCGCCGACCGCGCACCACCGCCCGGTGTCACTGCGCCGGCCGAGCAGCACCCGGCCCCGGTCGTCGAAGACGATCGCCGTCACCCCGGGGAGCAGGAGCAGCTGCTGTCCGGCGCCGGCCCGGATCGCACGGATGAAATCGGGTGTGGTCATCCCCCGACCCTACGAGGCCGCGGTGACGGCTCCCGCCTCGAGCCCGGGCGCACCCCGGCGGCGGGCGCGGATCCGGCGGGCCGCCGCCAGGCCGAGGCCGCCCGCGGCCAGGAGCAGCATCGCGTACTCCGGCAGGGGCCCCACGACGGTGGCCGGGGTGCGGCCGGAGCGCAGCGGGATCTCGGCGACCAGCGCGTCGGCCGTGAACATCTTCGTCTGTGAGACGACGGCCCCGTCGGGGCGGATCACCGCGCTGACCCCGCTGGTGACGGGCACCAGCACGGTCCTGCTGTGCTCGACGGCCCGGATCCGGTCCATCGCCAGCTGCTGGTAGGTCATCTGGCTCCGCCCGAACGTGGCGTTGTTGCTGGGTACGGCGATGACCTGGGCGCCGTCCAGGACGGTGGAGCGGACGGCGTCGTCGAAGGCGGCCTCGAAGCAGGTGACCATGCCGATCCCGCTGCCCGCCATGTCGAAGACGCCGGGTTCCCTGCCGGGACCGAAGTCGCGGCGCACCCGGTCCACGTCGGAGCTGAAGAGCCGTACCACGGACCGCATCGGGATGCGCTCGCCGAACGGCTGGATCTTGCGCTTGTCGTACGTCTCGGTGGGGCCCTCGACCGGGTCCCACAAGATCATCGTGTTGCGCAGCGGGCCGGTCTCCGGAGCGACGACGGCCCCGATCGCGACGGGTACGCCGATGGCCTTGACCGCCGCGTCGATGGCGGCGTGGGCATCGGGCTCGGAGTACGGGTCGAGGTCGGAGGAGTTCTCCGGCCAGACGACGAGGTCGGGCTTGGGCACGCGGCCGGCCCGGACGTCGGCGGCGAGCTGGACGGTGCGCGCGGCGTGGTTGTCCAGGACCTGGCGGCGCTGCGCGTTGAAGTCGAGGCCCAGGCGCGGCACGTTGCCCTGGATGACGGCGGCCACGACGGTGCCGTCCTCGGGGGCGTCGGAGACGAGCGGCCGGGTGGCGAGGCCCGCGGCCACCGGGGCGGCCACGGCGAGGGCGGCCAGTACGGCGGTGGCCCGGCGGGGTCGGCCGCGGCCGACGCGCACGGCTTCGTAGATCCCGAATCCGCACAGGGCCACGGCGAAGGAGAGCAGGGGGGTGCCGCCGAGGGCGACGAGGGGGGTGAAGACGCCGTCGGCCTGGCCGAAGGCGAGCCTGCCCCAGGGGAATCCGCCGAAGGGGGCTCGGGCGCGCAGCGCCTCTCCGGCGACCCAGACGGCGGCGGCGAGGAGCGGCCAGGCGGGAAGCCGGCTGACCAGGGCGATGCCGAGGCCGGTGAGGCCGATGAAGACGGCTTCGACGGCGGCCAGCGCCAGCCAGGGCACGGGGCCGACCTCCTCGCCGGTCCAGCTCAGGAGCGGCAGCAGGTAGCCGAGCCCGCCGAGGAACCCGAGGGCGAAGCCGGTCCGCGCGCGGCGGCCGTACAGGCAGCCGGCGAGCAGGGCGAGCGCGAGGGGGGCCAGCCACCACAGGGGCCGGGGCGGGAAGCTGAGGTAGAGCAGCACCCCGGCCAGGGCGGCGAGCCCGGCACGCACCCAGAAGCCCGTCCGGGTCCCCTTGCCGGGCGTTCCGGGGGGCCGGGGGGAGCCGGTGGGTCCGGGAAGCGCGGAGGCATCGGTTCCGGGGCTCGCTGCGGGCCGGCCGGCGGGCCCTGCGGGCTCGCTTCCGGCCGCGCGGGTGACACTGCTGCTCATCTCGCGGAGTGTACGTCCCCGCGCGCCGGAGCCGGGTGAAGGGCCGGACCGGGCGCCGCCCGCCGCGACGGCGCGGGCGCGCTGCCGCTCTACCGTGCGAGGGCGCGCAGGTGGGTGCGGATGACCCGGACGGCGTTCTCGGCGTCGTCGACGGTGACCGTGAACAGCTTGCCGTCGCCCAATCGCAGCTCCAGCCCCTCCCCGCGCCGGACCACCACCGCCGTGCCCTTGTCGGGGCGCCAGCGGTAGCCCCAGCCGCCCCACTGGTGCGGGGTGACGCGGGGCAGGAACTCGGCCGAGGCCACATCGCTGAGCCGGATCCGGCGGCGCGGCAGCCCGATGTGGCCGCAGCGCACTTCGAGGGCCTCGGCGTCGACGGTGACGGCGACGTGCACGAAGGCGAGGGTGCCGAACAGGATCAGCAGGCCGACGGCGAGGCAGCCGACCACGGACATGAGCAGCGGGACGATGCCGGCGGTCCACGAGTTGGCGACGGCGAGTTCGATGCCGAGGGCCAGGCAGGCCGCGCCGGCCACTGCGAGCAGCCACTGCGCGCGGTTGGAGGCCCGGCCCGTCCAGAGCGGACCCGAGGGGTGACCCGTCATGTGTAGCAGCGTACTCACGTTCCGCATGCGCGCCACTGCCCCGGCCCACCCGGTACGGCACCCCCCGGGGCCCCCGGCCCCTGCCGGACCGTACCCACGCCCGACCCCGAGGTCCTCCGTCCTGCCGTGACCGCTCCCGAGGCAGTGCGGACCGCCCCGGGCACTCCGCGGGCGGCAGGAACGCGCGCGCGGCCCCTCCGGGCGCGCGCCCGGAGCGCCCCTAAGGACACGGTCCGGTCGCTCCGGGCCCGGTTCTGGGATGCTTCACCCGCGGCACGCAGGCCGCCGTACGCATCGCGGAGGAATCATGGACCCGGCCGCCGACGACCGCTCCGGGCCCGCCGATCGGGTGGACCGGGCCGTGGGGGCCGTGCTGGGATCGGCGGTCGGCGACGCGCTGGGCGCGCCCTACGAGTTCGGACCCGAAGGCCGGCTCAGCGCGGGCGGCGAGGAGATGTGCGCAGGCGGTGGCTGGGATCCGGGCGAGGCCACCTACGACACGCAGATGGCGGTCCTGGTCGGCGAGTCCCTGGTGGAGCGCGACGGCCTCGAACTCCCGGACGTCTTCGCCCGGTTCCAGCGCTGGGCGGCGGGCGAGCCGAAGGACATCGGCCTCCAGACGGAGGACGTGCTGACCAACGGCGAGCCCTGGGACCTCGCTGCCGCCCTGCACTTCCGGGTCAATGCCCTTGCCGCGGGCAACGGTTCGCTGATGCGGGCATCGACCTCGGCGGTGTACTTCGCCCCGGCCGGGCGGCGGGCCACGATGGACGCCGCGCGGCGGATCGCGGCGCTGACGCACGGCGACCCGGCTGCGGGGGAGGGAACCGCCGTCCTGCACGAGCTGGTTCGGACGGCGATGGACGGGGACGACCCGCTGGCCGCCCTCCCGGCGACGCTCGCGCTGGTCCGCCCGGCGGACCGGGAACGGTACGACCGCGTGCTCGCCGCCGACTGGCACCCTGGCCTGGCCACCGAGTTCAACGGGGCGGTGTGGCCGTGCCTGGGCTCCGCGGTGTGGGCGCTGCGGACGACCAGCGGATTCGCGCAGGCGGTGCGTGCCGCCGTCGACCTGGGCGGCGACACCGACACGGTGGCGGCGGTGACGGGCACCCTGGCCGGTGCCCGGTACGGGGCGGCGGCGATCCCCCGGCACTGGACCGAGCCGCTGCACGTTCCGCTGCCGGGGTCCGGTGGCCGAGTCCTGCGCGCGCGGGACCTGCGCACCCTGGCCCGGCGTCTGCTGGCGGCCGGCTCCCGACGAACCCCCGGAGCGGGGCGGTCCGGGACGTCCGAAGCCGGTTCATGCCCGCGCTGAGGCCGGGAGGCCTCGCCGGGCGGCGTCGCCGGCCGGTGGACCTTCCCGGTCACAGCACCGGGCCGTCGCGCCCGGAAGCATCGGGAAGGGACGCCTAACGGACGGCCGTGGCCGTCGAGGTGTCCGCCGACCGGCCCGCGAGGAAGCGGCCCTCTGCGTATCCGAGCGCTGCTTCCGGCAGGGCCCCGGGCCGTCCGCTGCGCAGCACGGTGAGGCTGCCGGTGGCGGGCCGGGCGGGATCGCGCAGGACGCCGATGCGGCGCAGCGCCTGGACGGCGACGGGCTCGGCGGAACCGTGGAAGACCGGCTCGGTGCCCCCGGTCCGGGCGGCGAGGGCGGTCCGGATGGCCGTCTCGACGAGTTCGTAGTGCGTGCAGCCGAGCACCACGTCGGTGACGTCGGCGGGGGTGAGTGCGGCGGCCGCGGCGACGGCGGCCGTCACGGCGGGGCCGTCGGCCGCCTCCACGGCGTCGGCGAGACCGGGGCAGGGCACCTCGGTGACGCGGGCCCCCGCGGCGAACTCGCGGATCAGCTCCCGCTGGTAGGGGCTGCCGGTGGTCGCGGGGGTGGCCCAGATGGCGACGCGGCCGCGGCCCGCGGCCGCGGGCTTGATCGCGGGCACGGTCCCGATGACCGGGATCACGGGCTCCAGCTCCGCGCGCAGCGCGGGCAGGGCGTGCACGGAGGCGGTGTTGCAGGCCACGATGAGCGCGTCGGGCCGGTGCGCGGCGGCGGCGCGGGCGACGTCGAGGGCCCGCGCGGTGAGGTCCTGCGGGGTCCGCGGACCCCAGGGCATCCCGTCGGGGTCGGAGGACAGCACGAGATCCGCGTCCGGCCGCAGCCGCCGTACCGCGGCGGCCGCCGCGAGGAGGCCGATTCCGGAGTCCATGAGCGCGATCTTCACCGGGCCACCTTAGTCGAAGGCCCCGCCGCACCGCCCCGCGCCCACGAGCGCAGGGCCGCACCGCGCACCGCCGGGACGTGTGTCGCCCCGTGCCCCGCCCTCGGCACGCCACCCGCCCCACCAGATCGGCACGCCCCTCCAGCCCGACGTCCGCGGTAGCCCGACCCCCGCTCCGCCGCCGGCGGGTGGCCGTGCCCGGCCGGGCGGCGCGGCGACCCGGTCCGGCACCGGCGGGCGCTCGGGCCCGGCCCGGCGGCGCCCGGCCCGACACCGGCGGGAGACCGGGCCCGGCCCGGCGGCGCCCGGCCCGACACCGGCGGGAGACCGGGCCCGGCCCGGGGGGCTCGGTCGCCGCGCCGCACCCGGTGGGGGCGGGGTGCGGGACAGCTCGCGCGGGGACCGGCACACTGCCGGCATGGGCCTCCTCACCGCCGCCTGCGCGGCCTACGCCTCCCTCGCCGCCTGGCTCTGGCTCACCCTCGCCCAGGGCATGTTCTGGCGCACCGACGTCCGCCTCCCCCCGCGTACCGCTCCCGCCCGGTGGCCGTCCGTCGCCATCGTGGTCCCGGCCAGGGACGAGGCCGAGGTGCTCCCCCGCACCCTCCCCTCGCTCCTCGCCCAGGACTACCCCGGGGACGCCGAGGTCATCCTGGTCGACGACGGCAGCACGGACGGCACCGCCGACCTCGCGCGGCGGCTCGCCGCCGCGCGGCCGGGTCTCCCCCTCACCGTCACCGCCCCCGGCGATCCCGCACCCGGTTGGACCGGCAAGCTGTGGGCGCTGCGCCACGGCATGGCCCTCGCCCGCACCGCCCGCACCGCCCGCGTCGGCGCGGCCCCCGGCCCCACCCCCGCCCCCACCCCCGCCCCCGAGTACCTGCTGCTCACCGACGCCGACATCGTGCACGCGCCGGACAGCCTCCGCGAGCTGGTCGCGGCGGCGACCTCGGCCGACCTGGACCTCGTCTCCCAGATGGCCCGCCTGCGCGTGGCGAGCGCGTGGGAGGGCCTCGTGGTGCCGGCCTTCGTCTACTTCTTCGCCCAGCTGTACCCCTTCCGCCGGGTCAACCGCCCCGGCGCCCGCACCGCGGCCGCGGCGGGCGGCTGCGTCCTGCTGCGCACGGAGGCCGCCGTCCGGGCGGGGGTGCCCGACTCGATCCGGCAGGCCGTCATCGACGACGTCTCCCTGGCCCGCGCGGTCCAGGGCTCCGGCGGCCGGATCTGGCTGGGGCTCGCGGAGCGCGTGGAGAGCGTCCGGCCGTACCCCTCGCTCGCCGACCTGTGGCGGATGGTCTCGCGCAGCGCGTACGCCCAACTCCGCCACCAGCCGCTCCTGCTGGCCGGGACCGTCGCCGGCCTGGTGCTGGTGTACCTCGTGCCCCCGGCCGCGCTCCTCGGCGGACTCGCGGCGGGCCGGCCCGCCCTCGCGTGGGCCGGGGGTCTCGCCTGGCTGCTGATGGCCGGCACGTACGCGCCGATGCTCCGCCACTACCGCCGGCCCGTACTGCTCGCCCCGGCGCTTCCGTTCACGGCGCTGCTGTACCTCCTGATGACCGTCGACTCGGCCGTCCAGCACTACCGGGGGCGCGGCGCCGCCTGGAAGGGCCGCACCTACGCCCGACCGAGCGACGCGTGAAACGACGTACCGCCGCGCGCACCAACATCATCCGAGGTCACCGCGTTGTGACCGTGCGTCAGCGCAAACTGAGTGCAGTACCCACCCGGTGAGTACGAGTGGGAACAAGCCGGGGCGGAAGTGGCGAATCGTGCACGTGAACGCGAAGTGAAAGCTGTGGCCCTGACCTGCGAATATGCAGGTCAGGGCGGTGTTGCGGAATCCTCGCTATGGACCCGGTGAAGTCGTGGGCTTAACTTAGGTCCCATGACCTCCCCCCGCTCCACTTATGGCGGCGGTTACTACTCCGCGCCCTCCTTCCCGGACACCCCCATCTACGACTCCCTCGTCGCCGAACGCGGCACCCCGCAGATCGCCCCGATCCGCGTCCCGGCAGCCTACGAGTCCCCGAGCACCGGCTACTCGAACGGCGGGTACGCGAACGGCGGGTACTCCGGCGGCGGCTACCTGCCGGCCCTCGCCTCGGCGATGCCCGCGCTGCCGCCCGCCGCACCGCAGCAGCAGACCGCCCCGGCGTACGGCTACCCGTACCAGCAGCAGGCCGCCCCGCAGCCGATGCCGCTCCAGCAGGCGCCCGCCCCCTACATTCCGCAGCAGCAGCCGCTCGCCGCCCGCGGCGGGTACGCGCCGCAGCCGCAGCAGCCGCGCCCGGTCGCCGCGGCCACCGGCTACGAGGCCATGCGCCCCGCGGCTCCGCGCCCGATGCAGGTTCCGGCGCAGGCGCCCGCGGCCACGTACGAGGACCCGTACGGCCGCACCTACCAGGGACGGGGTTACTGAGGAATCCCCCGGTGCCCGCCGGGGCGGTGGAGGAGGCGGCTGGCAGTATGCCTCCATGTCGAACTTGCGCGTCCAGGCGCTCCACGTCCACCCCGTCAAATCGGTAGCGGGGACCGCTCTGGACGAGGCGTCCGTGGAGCCCTGGGGGCTGGCCGGGGACCGGCGCTGGGCGGTGGTCGACAGCGGGGGCGCGGTCGTCACCCAGCGCCAGCAGCCCCGGCTCGCCTTGGCGCGGGCGAGGCCGGCGGGCGGGGACCGGATCGAGCTGTCGGCGCCGGGCATGGCCGATCTGGTCGTGGAGGTGCCCGGGCCGGCTTCGCCGGAGCCGGTGGCGCTGTTCGGGAAGAAGGTCGAAACGGTGGTCGCGGCGGGGGCCGCCGCGACCTGGTTCAGCGCGTACCTGGGCGTGCCCGCCCGGTTGGTGCACCTGGACGATCCGGCGGTGCGCCGGCCCGTGGACCCGGACTACGCCCTGCCGGGCGAGACGGTGAGCCTGGCCGACGCCTATCCGGTGCTGATCACCACTGCGGCCTCGCTGGACGCGCTCAACTCCCTGATCGCGCGGGGGGACCATCCGGCCGAGGGGCCGCTGCCGATGAACCGCTTCCGGCCGAACGTGGTGGTCTCGGGGGCCGAGGCGTGGGCCGAGGACGGCTGGCGGCGCATCGCGGTCGGGGACGCCGAGTTCCGCGGGGTGCGCGAGTGCGGGCGCTGCATCGTCACCACCACCGACCAGGAGACGGCGGAGCGCGGCCGGGAGCCGCTGGTGACGCTGGCGCGCCACCGGCGGATCGGGAAGTCCCTGGCCTTCGGCCGGCACCTGGTTCCGGTGCGGACGGGCACGGTGCGGGTCGGTGACGAGGTACGGGTCCTGGAGTGACCCGGGCGCGCGCCGGACGGAGCAACGCCCCCAGCCCCCGGAGGCGCCGGGAGGCTCATCGGAATGACACCTTCGAGGGGCTCTGCGCCCCGGGCGGAACCAACCTGCACCGCCGCGCCGTTGGATCAGTCAGGACAGGTGGGCACCCGTACCGGTCACCGGCACAGGATCGGGTGACACATGTCTCGCGCGTCCCGGAATGCGCGTCCCGCGGGCATGCGGGAGGCTGGGACGCGCAGGCATGCGGAGACTGGCGGAGGCAGGGGGAGCCGAACCGTGCGGACAGCAATGGGAGTGTGGCGTTGGCGGCGCAATCCGCTGCGCCGGCCGACCGATCTCTTCGAGGCGTGGGTGGCGTTCACCGCGCTGGTGTGCTTCCTGGTGGTGGCCCCGGCCGTGGGCTGGGCCGCCGGCACGCAGGTCGACGGGACCCTTCAGCGGGCGGTGAGCGCACAGCGGCAGGAGCGGCACCTCGTGCCCGCGGTGGTGGTCCGGCCCGCGCAGGAGCCGGCCGGGCAGCCGTCCGCCGATCCGTCCGCTCGGCAGAGCACACCGCAGCGGACGCAGATCGTGGCCGCGTGGACGGCACCCGACGGCAGCAGCCACGAGGGCACGGTCCCGGCCGCGGAGGAACCGCCGCACCCCGGCGACCGGTTCCGGATATGGACCGATGCCCGCGGCCGGGTGGTGGGGCAGCCGCTCGATCCCGGCGCGGCCGCGTTCCACTCCGGGATGGCGGGCCTGGCCGCCGCGATCTGCGTGGCCGCACTCGTGGAGACCGTCCGGCGGATGATCGTACGCAGGCTCACGCATCAGCGGTACGCCCGGCTGGACCGCGCGTGGGCGGCGACCGGGCCGGACTGGGGCCGGGCGGGCGCAGGCAGTTGACCTGGCACCTCACCGGCCCCGCGCGCGCTACGGTGGTGCGGCCGGCTCAGGCGCCTCGGCCGCACCACCGCCGGTGGACCGCGCCGGGCGCTCCGACCGGGCTCGGCGAGGGCGCACGGTGCGGCAGGCTTCTCCGGGTCCGGCGAGTTGGGCAGCTTCATCGACTTCAGTGGCTTCGGTCGCATCGGCAGCGCTAGTACGAGGGTGGGGGCACGACAGCACCATGGCTCAGGGCACGGTCCAGGTGACGCACGGCGGGGCTTCGCGGTGGCGGCGCCGCTCCGGTGAGTATTCGACCCTGACGGCCGCACTGGCCGTCGCGGGCGACGGGGACGTGCTGTCCATCTCCCCCGGCACCTACCGGGAGAACCTGGTGCTGGAGCACGCCGTGACCCTGCGCGGCCCCGAGGGCGGCCTGGGATCGGTGCGGATCGCCCCGCCCGACGGGGTGGCGCTGACCGTGCGCGCCTCGGCGGTCGTCCAGGACCTGCACCTGGAGGGCCAGGACCGGGCGGCCCCCGCGCTGCTCGTCGAGGACGGCGCCCCCGAGCTGACCGACCTGCGCGTGAGCACGCGCTCGGCGGCCGGCATCGAGGTGCGCGGCAGCGGGGCCCGGCCCCTGGTGCGCCGGTGCACCGTGGAGAATCCGACCGGGGTCGGGATCGCCGTCCTGGACGGCGGCGGCGGGGTGTTCGAGGAGTGCGAGGTGGTGGCCGCCGGGCAGAGCGGGATCTCGGTCCGCAGCGGTGGCCGTCCCCGGCTGGAGCGCTGCCGGATCCACCACGCCGCGGGCGCGGGGATCGGGGTCACCGGCGAGGGTTCGGGGCTGGAGGCGCTGGGCTGCGAGGTGTACGAGATCAAGGGCGCCGGCGTGCAGATCGCCAGCCGGGCCACGGCCCGGCTCACGGACTGCGCGGTGCACCGGACTTCGGCCGACGGGGTGACCCTGGACACGGACGCGGTCCTCACCCTCGCCGGCTGCGACATCCACGACATCCCGGAGAACGCGGTGGACCTGCGGTCCCGGTCGGTGCTCACCCTCAGCCGGACCACCGTGCGCCGTTTCGGCCGCAACGGCCTGTCGGTGTGGGACCCGGGGACCCGGGTCGATGCCGAGTCCTGCGAGATCCACGACAGCACGGGGGACTACCCGGCGGTGTGGATCAGCGACGGGGCGGCGGTCTCCCTCGACTCCTGCCGGGTGCACGACGTGCCGGACGCCCTCTTCGTCCTCGACCGGGGCTCGCGTGTCGACGTGGTCGACAGCGATCTGTCCCAGGTGCGCAACACCGCCGTCTCGGTGAGCGACGGAGCCACCGCCCAGCTCGACGACTGCCGTATCCGGGAGGCCGCCACCGGCGCCTGGTTCCGTGACCACGGCAGCGGCGGCACCCTCGCCAACTGCACCATCGACGCGGTGCAGACCGGCGTCATCGTCACCAAGGGCGCCGATCCGACGCTGGAGCGGTGCACGGTCACCTCCCCCGCGGAGGCGGGCTACTACGTGTCGGCGGGCGGGCGCGGCACGTTCACGGCCTGCCGGGTGACGGGCAGCTCCGGCTTCGGCTTCCACGTCATCGACGGCTGCCGGACCACCCTGAAGGGCTGCCACACCGAGCGCTGCGCGCGCGGCGGGTACGAGTTCGCCGAGGACGGTCCGGCGGCCGAAGGGTGCACCAGCGACGAGCCGGGCCCGCGTCCGACGGCCCTGCCTCCGCCGGCCGGCGGTTCCACCGGGGCCCGGGCCGGCCGTACCACCGGGGCCGGCGCGGTGGCGGGGGTGGCGCAGGGCTCCGTTCCCGAGGCCGTGCCCGTGCCCGTGCCACGGCCCGCGGACCCGCCGCAGGAGACCGATGCCGGGGCGGCCCCCGCCCGGGATTCCGGCGAGGTGCTGGGGCAGCTCGACGCGCTGGTGGGCCTGGACAGCGTCAAGCGGGAGGTGCGGGCGCTCACGGACATGATCGAGGTGGGCCGGCGGCGGCAGCGGGCGGGGCTGAAGGCCGCCTCGGTCCGGCGGCACCTGGTCTTCACGGGCTCCCCCGGCACCGGCAAGACCACGGTCGCCCGGCTGTACGGGGAGATCCTCGCCTCCCTCGGCGTGCTGGAGCGCGGACATCTGGTCGAGGTGTCCCGGGTGGACCTCGTGGGCGAGCACATCGGGTCGACCGCGATCCGCACGCAGGAGGCCTTCGAACGGGCGCGCGGCGGGGTGCTCTTCATCGACGAGGCGTACGCGCTGGCGCCGGAGGACTCGGGCCGGGACTTCGGGCGCGAGGCCATCGACACGCTGGTGAAGCTGATGGAGGACCACCGGGACGCGGTGGTGGTGATCGTCGCCGGGTACACGGCGGAGATGGACCGCTTCCTGACGGTGAACCCGGGGGTTGCCTCGCGCTTCTCCCGCACCATCACCTTCGGCGACTACGGGCCCGAGGAGCTGCTGCGGATCGTGGAGCAGCAGGCGGAGGAGCACGAGTACCGGCTCGGTGAGGGCACGGCCGAGGCGCTGCTGGCCTACTTCACCGTGCTTCCCAAGGGCCCCGCCTTCGGCAACGGCCGCACCGCGCGCCAGACCTTCGAGTCGATGGTCGAGCGGCACGCGGGGCGGGTGGCGCAGCTGTCGGAGCCCAGTACGGACGAGCTCACCCTGCTGTTCCCGGCGGACCTGCCGGCGCTCCCGGTGCTTCCGGCATCCTGCTGAACCGTTGGACCGGCACCTCGGCCGGTGCGGCGGGCACCGCGGGTGAGGCGGGCACAGCGGGTGAGGCGGGCACGGCGCATGGGGGAGGTGCGGCGCAGGTGGCAGGTGCGGCGTGTGCGGTCTTCGGTGCCGCGTCGAGCCGGGTGAGCAGCGCGTCGCGTTCCGCGGCGAAGACGGGGTCGGCCTGGTAGTCGGAGTGTCCGAGGATCGGTGCGGGCAGAGGGTGGCGGGTGCTGCGGCCGTAGGCGAGCGGGTCGGTGAGCGGGCCGCGGTCCACGTCCGCCCCCGTTCCTGCCAGGACCGGGCCGCCGATGGGGTCGGTCGCCCGCCACAGGTTGCGCCAGCAGTCGACCTCCCGGTGCAGTGCGGTGAGCGGGCCGGGGCCGAAGTAGGCGGGGAACCAGCGGCCGTAGAGCCGGGCGAGCGGTGAACCGTAGGTGAGCAGGGCGACCCGGGCGCGCACCGGCGGCGGCAGTTGCCAGACCGCGGCGGCCGCGAGCACGCTGCCCTGGGAATGGCCGGAGATGACGAGGCGGCCCCCGGTGCGGACGGTCCAGCCGGTCATCCGCCAGGTCAGGTCGGGAACGGCGCGTTCGGCGTAGCACGGTGGCGCGAAGGGGTGTGCGGCGCGCGGCCAGAAGGTGCCGACGTCCCAGAGGATTCCTATGGTGCGGCGGGCCGCGGGGTCCCGGTAGGCGCGGCGGCCCCACGTCACGAAGAGGACGAAGCCGAAGCCGACCAGCCAGGACCCGGCGTCCTGGGCGGCTCGGGCCGCGGCCTCCAGGAGCGGGTGGGCGCCGCGGGCGGCCTCCCCCGGCACCTGTCCGCTGAGCCACGCCCCGGTCAGGGCGCCGGCGCCCAGCAGCAGGGTGATTCCCGAGACGGCCGCCACGAACCAGGGTGCGGAGTCGGTGAGCGCGGCGGCGGCCCGGGCTCCGGCGATCCGGCGGCTGCGGGACAGGTCCGGCGCCTCTCCCGGATACTCGCTCGCCACGCTCTCGGCGAGCAGGTGCCCGGTGCGAACCCCGCGTACGGCGAACCACCCGGCGAGCAGGGCCAGTACGAGGAGCAGCGGGGGCAGTACGGAGGCATGCCAGGTCAGCAGCACGGGCGGTCCGGGCAGGGGCGCCCCGGCCATGCCGGGGGTGGCGCCCCCGTCGAGCCAGTCGGCGACGCGTTGGGCGACCCCGCCGGACATCGCTCCGCCGAGCGCGCAGCCGAGCACGGCGACGGCGGGCCCGCCGAGGCCGTACAGGGCCGCCGCCGGGTCGGGGGCCGTGCGGTACAGGGAGGCGGCGACGGCGGCGAGGGCCAGCACGCAGGCGCCCTGACCCAGCATGAGCACGCCGAAGGCCTGATCCCCCGGGAGCCGTCCGGCGGAGGTCCAGCCGGGGCGCGACCAGGCGGCGTGGACGAGGGTGGCGGCGAGGAGGCAGAGCGCGGCGGAGGGCAGCAGGGTGACGGCGGCCCGGTCGGGGCGGTGGTCGGGCCGGGCCTCGGCGCGGCCCCGGCGGCAGACGACCCAGGCCACCGCGAGCGCTCCGGCGCCGAGGAGGGCCTGCAGCACCCAGCCCAGGATGTCGAGCGCGGAGCCGTCGGCGCGGCGGTCGTGGCCGGCGGTGGGCAGGGCCACGGCGGCGGTCACGGTCAGCAGCCCCGCGGCACAGTGCGCGGCGCGCAGTCGGGCGACGAACCGGCGCCCGTACCAGAATCCGGGGTGCCCGAGCGCGGGCCCGGTGCCCGGAGCGGTGTCCGGGTCGGCGGTGCCGGCCGGCGGCGGCTGGGACTCGTAGGCGCTCCAGGTGCGGTTCGACAGGAACCAGAGCAGCCCGGTCAGGGCGGCCGGTACGAGTGCGCCGAGTGCGAGGCGCCGTCCGGGCTGCCCCCACCAGCCGCCGGGCTCCAGGAATCCGAGCCAGGAGCGGCGTGCGGTGCACTGTCGGGAGCCCGCGCACTGCCAGGCGACCAGGTCGAGGGCGACCTCGCAGGCGGCCGCGATCAGCAGCACGGTCAGGCTGAGCGCGAGGACCCGTACGAGCACCCCGTACGCCCGGACCGCGCGCAGGGCGGTCCGGGTGGGGGCGGCGGAGGTGGCAGGCCGGGCCCAGTGGGCGAGGTTGGCCACCATGAAGGGCAGGAGCAGCAGCCACAGGGCGCGGGTGCCGTCGCCGGAGGTGAGCCGGGACCAGCAGTAGGCCTCGGGGACGGGCCGGCCGCCGTACCGCTCGGGGTGCGCTTCGGCGTCGGCGTCCTCGGTACGGCGGAACACCGCCGCGGTCGAGTCCCCGGAGATGCGCACGGTGCGCGGGTCGCCGAGCAGCTCGGCGGGTGGGGGGCCGGCGACCCCGTGGACGAGCAGTTCCAGATCGAGGGGCGGGGCCGGGGCCGACGGCACCGGCGAGGGTGGCGCCAGCGGTGACGGTGGCGGCAGCTGTGACGGCCATGGCGACGGCGAGGGCGGATCCGGCGCCGAGGACGGGCCGGTGGGCGGGGAGGGGGGTGCGGGGGTGTGCGGCACGGCGGCCTCCGCTCACGGACGCGGCGTGGATCGGTGCGGCTCCAGCATCCCGCCCGGGCCCGCGCGTGCCTAGTGTTCCGGTGTCCGTTCCCCCTCCCGGGCGCGGACATCTGACGACCGGCCAGCTATGGTGCTCGCACTCGCGTTCCGCACGTCACTCCGCAGGGGGTACCGCAATGGCTCGCCGACTCCGCCCCGTGGGGATGGACTTCACCGAGGACGCCCCGGTCCGGCTCGTCTTCACCGCCGGGACCGCGGCCTCGCCGGCCGTGGTGTACCGGGCGCTCGCCGAGGAAGTGACCGCCTGGCCGGCCTGGTTCAGGGCGGTGACCCTGGTCCGGCCGATCCGCGGTGGTGCGGGCCGGGAGGTCCGGCTGATGGGCGGGGTCCGCTTCCGGGAGACCGTCATGGCCGCCGATCCCGAACAGCGGTACGCCTACCGGGTCGACGAGACCAACCTCCCCGGGGTACGCGCCCTGCTGGAGGAGTGGCGGCTGACCCCGGCCGGCTCCGGCACCCTGATCCGCTGGACCTTCGCGGCCGACGGCCCGGCCCCGTTCCGCCTGGGCCTTGGCGCCGCCCGCCCCGGGCTGGGCCGTTCCTTCCGCTCGGCGGTGCGCGCCCTCGACGACCGCCTCACGGCCCGGCGGGCTTCGGAGCAGTAGGCGCCGTAGGGGGGCGGCCCGGGCGCGCCGCCGAAGCCGGGCCGGGCGGCCGCTCAGGCGGCGGGTTCGCGCCAGACGCCCGTCGTCAGCAGGGTGTCGATGGTCTTCGCGTACGGGGCGATGTCCAGTCCCTGCGCCGCCAGCCACGCGTCGGAGTAGTACTTGTCGAGGTAGCGGTCGCCCGGGTCGCAGAGCAGCGTGACCACGCTGCCCGTACGGCCCTCCGCCACCATCTCCGCGATGATCTTCAGGGCGCTGTACAGCCCGGTCCCCGTCGAACCGCCCGCCTTGCGTCCTATGGCCTGCTCCAGCGCCCGGCATCCGGCCACGCTCGCCGCGTCCGGGACCTTCATCATCCGGTCGATCGCGCCGGGCACGAAGCTCGGCTCCATGCGCGGGCGGCCGATGCCCTCGATGCGCGAGCCGCAGTCGCTGCTCGCGTGCGGGTCGTGCTCGGTCCAGCCGTCGAAGAAGCAGGAGTTCTCCGGGTCCGGCACGCAGATGCGGGTGTCGTGCTGCATGTAGTGCACGTAGCGGGCGATGGTCGCGGAGGTCCCGCCGGTGCCCGCGGTCGCGACGATCCAGGCGGGCTCGGGGAAACGTTCCAGCTGTAGCTGCTGGAACATCGATTCCGCGATGTTGTTGTTGCCGCGCCAGTCGGTGGCCCGCTCCGCGTAGGTGAACTGGTCCATGTAGTGCCCGCCCGTGCGGGCGGCGAGCTCCGCCGACTCCTCGTACATCTTCATCGGGTCGTCCACGAAGTGGCACTCGCCGCCGTGGAATTCGATGAGCCGGCACTTCTCCGGGCTCGTCGTGCGCGGCATGACGGCGATGAAGGGGACGCCGATGAGCTTGGCGAAGTACGCCTCGGAGACGGCGGTCGAGCCGGAGGAGGCCTCGATGACCGGGCGGCCGGGGTGGATCCAGCCGTTGCAGAGCGCGTAGAGGAAGAGCGAGCGCGCGAGGCGGTGCTTGAGCGAGCCGGTCGGGTGTGTCGACTCGTCCTTGAGGTAGAGGTCGATGCCCCACTCCTCGGGGAGCGGGAAGCGCAGGAGGTGGGTGTCCGCGGAGCGGTTGGCATCCGCCTGGACCTTGCGGACGGCCTCCTTCAACCAGGCCCGGTAGTCCGCGTCGCTGCGGTCGACGTCGATGGTCGTGGCGGTCGTGCCGGTGGTGCTCATGCGCCGTGCTCCTTCGGTGCGTCTGTGCGCGGGTTTTTCACCCCCTGCTTTCGCAATGTACCTCCCTCACCTGCACAAACAGTCACTTTGGGTTTCCATGCGAATCCCTTTCGATCGCGTTCGGTTGCACTGCGGCCTACCGTGGGTGACCCTGGTGGAGCATTACCGAGGGTGCAGCACCCGTAACACTCATGTCGGGGAGTCGCAGCCGTGATCAGTCATTCCCGCAGGCACTGCGTCGTCGAACTGCAGGCCTTGCCGTGCCGGATCGGCCAGATCCGCAGAATCGTTTCTGCGCAGTTGCGCCACTGGCAGCTCGATCCGCTCATCGACCGGGCTGCGCTCGGCGTGACGGAACTGCTCAGCAATGTCCACCGCCACGCACAGCCCGACAAGACCTGCACGGTCGAGATCGAGCTCCGCCTGGGGCGCCTCACGGTGTCGGTCATCGACAGCGATCCGCGCCTCCCGGTGCTCCGGGAGGCGCGGGCGGAAGCGCTGGAGACGTGCGGGCGCGGGCTCGCGCTCGTGGAGGCCGTCAGCGAGGCCTGGGGCGCGCGCAGCCGGGACAACGGGTCGGGCAAGGTGGTGTGGTTCTCCCTCAGGGCGGCCCCCGCACCGGCGTCGCCGCCGCGCGCGGTGCGGATCGCGGCCAAGCCGGTACGAGAACCCGCCCGGGCGGCGGTCGTCGCCGTGGACCGGGAGGCCGTTCCGACCGCCGTGCCGGTGGCGGCATCGGCCGGCATCAGGCCCGGCTGACGCCCACCCGGCCCGTCGGGCCCGGCCGGAGAGACGGACGCCCGGCCGTCAGCGCCCGACCCGGGCAGACCGCAGGTCCGCCCGCACAGCCCGGTCCCGAACGGCGCCCGGCACCCCGCACCCGGCGCCCCGCGCCGACCGCGCGGGCCAGCCGTACGTCTAGGCCGCCGCGCCCAAGGCGCCCAGCGGGTCGTCCAGGACCGGCTGCCATGCCAGCTCGGCCGCGCCCACCAGGCTGTTGTGGTCCAGGGTGCACGGCAGGATCGGCACGCCCCCGCTGCGTCCCCACAGGCTGCGGTCCGCCACCACCGCGCGCAGTCGCTCCGGGTCGGCGTGCAGCAGTTCCCGGTGGAGTCCGCCCAGGATGATCCGGTCCGGGTTCAGGATGTTCACCAGGCCCGCGAGGCCCAGCCCCAGCCGGTCGATGAGCTCCTCGGCGGCGGCCCGGACCGCCGGCTCCGCGTACTTCTCGCGCAGCAGCTCGCGGGCCTGTGCCAGCAGCGACACCTCGGGGCCGGCGGGGCGTCCGGCCGCCGTCAGGAACGCCAACGGGTCCGCCTCCACGTCCAGGCAGCCCCGGCCGCCGCAGTGGCAGGGGCGCCCCTCCGGGTTCACGGTGAGGTGGCCGACCTCCAGGGCGAGGCCCGAACTCCCGCTGTGCAGGCGGCCGTCCAGTACGAGGGCCCCGCCGACCCCGCGGTGCCCGGTCGCCACGCAGAGCAGGTGCTGCGCGCTGCGCCCCGCACCGTGACGGTGCTCGGCCAGTGCCGCGAGGTTGACGTCGTTGCCGGTGAGGGCCGGGCCGTCGATCCCGGCGGCCTTCACGCACTCCGCGAAGATGGCCCGGACGGGGGACCCGGCGGGCCAGGCCAGGTGGAGCGGGTTCAGTGCCGTGCCCTCCGGCTCGGCGACCGCCGAGGGGACGGCGAGTCCCGCGCCCACGCAGCGGCGGGCGGTCTCCGCCAGCAGCTCGGCCCCTGCGCGCACCACGGCGCCGAGCACCTGCGCCGGGTCCGCGGAGACGGTGACCTTGCCGGGGGCGGTGGCCACGATCCGCCCGCCCAGGCCGACCAGCGCGGCCCGGAAGCCGTCCGAGTGCACCTGGGCCGCCAGGGCCACGGGGCCGTCCTCGGCCACGGACAGCCGGTGCGAGGGCCGCCCCTGGGTCCCGCCCGCCCCGCCGGGGCGGGAGTCCACGCGGATCAGCCCGAGGGCCTCCAGCTCGGCGGCCACCGCTCCGGCCGTGGCGCGCGTGACGCCGAGCTCGGCCGTCAGGACCGCGCGGGTCGGGGCGCGGCCGGTGTGGACGAGCTCCAGCGCCGGGCCGAGCGCGCCACGGCCCCGCTCCAGCCTGGCCCGCGTGGACACCGTGGTCACATCCCCCACCCGCGGCGGGGCCCCGTTGCCGTTCATGACAGCGATCCTCGCATGATCGGCGGGTGCCGCACTCCCCGCGCTCACGCGAGCCCGCTGACGCGGAGCGTGATGTTGAGCCGCCCGGAGAGCCCCAGCGCTGGTGGGCCCGTACCCGGCAGGACCTTCGGCACCCCGTGGTAGGCCAGACGGCTCGAATCCCCGAAGACGAACAGATCACCGCTGCGCAGCTCGACGTCCCGGTACGGCCGGCCGCGCGTGGCAGTGTTCCCGAAGCGGAAGACGCAGGTGTCGCCGAGGCTCAGGGAGACCACCGGCGCCCCGGAGCGCTCCTCGGCGTCCCGGTGCATGCCCATGCGGGAGTCCCCGTCGTAGAAGTTGACCAGTGCGATGTCGTACGCCTCCCCGGGGGCCCGGGCTTCGCCGTACGCGGCGGCGACCGCCTCACGCCCGAGCTCCGCGAGCCATCCGGGCATCGGCTTGACCGGCGCCCCGTCGCCGTCGACGGCGGTGCGGGCGTACCCGTACGGATACCAGTGCAGCCCCAGGCACACCTGCCGGGCGGTCATCGTCCCGCCGCCGGGGGTGCGGACGGTCCGCAGGCCGGCCGGCGGCCGGGCCCACCGGCGGCAGGCCGACAGCAACTCCCGCTGCCGCACGGCCCCGAGCCAGTCCGGGACGTGCACGGCGCCGGGGGCGATCACGGTCCGCTCGCGCGGGAAGAGTTCCCCGTCCATGCCCCCATTGTCGCGGGTCCGCTGCGAGACTCCCCCGTATGGACATCGATGCGTACGTGAAGGCGCTCGGGCGGGACGGAACACTGCTCGCCGAGCTGGGGCGCAGGGCCGGTACGGACGCTCCCGTGCCCACCTGCGGCGGGTGGCGGATCGCCGACCTGCTGCGGCACACCGGGGCCGTACACCGCTGGGCGGCCGGCTTCGTCGGCGGGGCGCGGCCGGAGCCGGAGCCGATACCGGACCCGCCGGAACTGGTCGGCGACGAGCTCCTCCGCTGGTTCCGCGAGGGACACGAGACTCTGGTGCGGACCCTCGCGGAGGCCCCGGCCGACGTGCAGTGCTGGACGTTCCTGCCGACGGAGGCTCCCTCGCCGCTGGCCTTCTGGGCACGGCGGCAGGCCCATGAGACGGCCGTGCACCGGATGGACGCCGAGGCCGCGCTCGGGGTCGCGTTCTCGGCGGTGGAGCCGCGGTTCGCGGAGGACGGGGTGGACGAGCTGCTGCGCGGCTTCCACGCGCGGGCCCGCAGCCGGGTCCGGACGCCGGAGCCCCGGGTGCTGCGGGTACGGGCCGTCGACACCGGCGCCGTGTGGACCGTACACCTGTCGCGGGAGCCGGCCCGCACCGTGCGGGAGGCCGCGGACGGGGAGGCCGACTGCGAGCTTTCGGGCGAGGCGGCCTGGCTCTACGCGGCGCTGTGGAACCGGCTTCCGCTCGCGGGCCCCGGGGTCACCGGCGACATGGAGCTGGCCCGGCTGTGGAGCCAGACGTCCGGGATCTGAGGCCCGGGTCGGCGACGGCGGCCGAGGGCCGGCGGCGAGGCCTTCTTGTGACCGGCCGCACACGCTGTGAGACTGCGGGGATGGAGCGACGTACGCAGGCGGACCGGGACGCGATCACCATCGAGATCGGCTACGCCTTCGTCAGCGCCTGCTTCGCGGCGGCCCTCGCCTTCGGCGCGGTGTACGGAGCGGCTGCGGCGCTCTCCCTGTCCCCCGCGGCGCACCGGGCCCTGACCCTGGCGGGCGCGGTCGTGGCGGGCGGGGTCTTCGTCCTCCAGGTGACCCGGGTCCTGTGGCGCTTCACCCGGCATCCGGAGAACGAAGGCGGCTAGGTCGGTCGCCCGGTTCGGACCGTGCCGGTCCGGCACGGTCCGACGGGGCCTAGCCGAGGGTGGCGGCGTACGCGGTCTGGGCGCGGTACTTCCAGGCCGGGCCCGCGTTCCAGGGGTTCGGCATCACCGTGCCGGTCGCGTACGCGTAGCCGGCGCCGCGGTCGAAGGCGGTGCGCAGCGTGGCGCGCATCGCCTCGGCGTCGGGGACACCGTGCACCAGGTGCCAGAACGCCGTCCCGCTCGGGTCGAGTTCGGTGCCGGCCCGGTATCCGCTGAGGTGGTTGAAGACATTGCCGCCGAGCCAGCCGCCGGCGTTGTAGGCGGCGTGGGTGTCCTCGTACGTGACGAAGACGTCCGCGGTGCGGCGGCCCGGCTCCAGGTAGCAGTCGGCGATGGCCGTCCCGGGGTTGTTCACCACGAGGTCCGGGGCGGCCGGGTCGGCCGCGTCCATGACCTCCTGGACGTAGCGGCGGAGTTCCGCGTAGTGGTCGCGGGTGGCGTTCCCCGGGCCGCACTCTCGGCTGACGACGTCGAAGAAGATGCCGTCGACGTGGAGCCGTCCGTCGGGGGTCTTGAGGTAGTTGTCCACGGAGGCCTTGACGGCGGCGGCGCTGCGGCTCCCGTGGTCGGTGTGGACGTAGCCGAGCACCTTGGTCTTCTCGCCGGTCGCGGTGGTGCCGCCGCGCAGGGCGTCGGCACGGGTCTGCCAGGGGCCGTCGAACGGGGAGTCGCCGTTGCCCGGGTTGAGCACCACGACGGAGGCCGCCGGTCCGGTGGCGGTGAGGTCGGCCAGCATCGGATCGTTCGCCCAGACGTACGCGGGGACCGCGATCTCCAGGCCGCGCACACCGGGCGCTCGCGGGGCGGGCGGTGCGGCGGGGGCCGGGGCGGGTTCGACGGCCGGGACCCCCGTCCTCGCCCCTGCCTCGGCCTTTGCCTCGGCCTCGGCCCTCGTCTTGGCCTCGGTCTTCGCCCTGGCCTGGCCCTGGATCTCGGCCGCCGCCGGTCGCACCGGGCGCAAGGGCTGCGCCGACGCCGTGACGGCCGGTGCCGGCGCGGCGAGCAAGAGCGTGGCCAGCACGGCGTAGAGGACCTTCACGGCGCGGGGCATGACGGTTCCTCCGGCGGCGGGCGTGGGGGTGCGACCCGAGGAACACTAGACGGACGGCCCTTCGTTCAAGGCTGGACCGCCTGCATTCGCATGAGGAACAGAAGAGCGACCTGTCGCCTCATCATGTGAATGTCCGTCGGGCGAAATCAGGGCCTCCCTGCCGACCGGACGTCATACGACGGTCAGCCCGACCCCGTGGGCGAGCTGGCCGGCCGCGTGCGCGAAGAAGGCGGCACGGTCCTCCACCACCCGGTTGAACTGCCCGAACAGCTCGAAGGAGACGAGGCCCGCCAGGTGCGCCCAGGCGGCGACGAGCGCGGCCGTGACCTCGGGGGGCAGGCCCGGGGCGAAGTCGGCGCTCATCCGTTCGGCTTCGGCGCGCAGGTGTGCCGGCAGCGGGGGCAGGGCGAGACCGCGGCCCTCTTGAGCGGCGCGCAGGACGCCGATGAGGGCGTTGCCGAGCCGGGAGGCGGGGCCGACGGTGTCCACGGGGGCGCTGTAGCCGGGGACCGGGGAGCCGTAGATCAGGGCGTACTCGTGCGGGTGGACGAGCGCCCAGGCGCGGACGGCCTCGCAGATCGCGACCCAGCGGGCGTGGGGCCGGGCGCCGGCGGTGACGGCGCGGGAGTCGGCCTCCTCGGCGGCCGCGCCGAGGCTGTCGTAGGCGTCGATGATCAACGCGGTGAGCAGGTCGTCCCGGCTGGGGAAGTAGCGGTAGAGGGCGGAGGAGACCATGCCCAGCTCGCGGGCGACGGCGCGCAGGGAGAGTTTGGCGGCGCCCTCGGCGGCCAGCGTGCGGCGCGCCTCGCCCTTGATGGCTGCGGTGACCTCGATGCGAGCCCGTTCCCTGGCCCCTCGGACGGTGTTCATGCGGATCAGTGTGCCACGCGGTGGGAGCACCGCTCAAAAAACAGAACACCGATCCACTTCGAGAGCACTGCTCTTGTTTTGTCGCGGTCGCCCGTGCACACTGAGGGCAAGCGAGAGCAGTGCTCTCGTAACGCCGCACCGGCCCCGGAGGTCACTGTGAACGCGCCCACCCCGTACTACGTCCAGGCCGGTCGGTTGGCGACGCGCTTCAACGCGCTCTTCGGCAGGCTCGCCCGGTGGGGCGTCAGCGTGGCCGGTACCGCCGAGCTGTCGGTCCGCGGCCGCACGTCGGGCCGGATGCAGTGGATCCCGGTCAACCCGCACACGTTCGAGGGTGTCCCGTACCTGGTCTCGGCCCGCGGCCACTCCCAGTGGGTCCGCAACATGCGGGTCGCGGGCGGCGGGGAGCTGCGCGTGGGGCGCAGGGTGCGGTCCTTCACCGTCACCGAGATCACCGACCCGGTGCGGAAGGCGGCCGTGCTGCGCGCCTACCTGGAGAAGTGGGGCTGGGAGGTGAACCGGTTCTTCCAGGGCGTGACGGCGACGTCCTCCGACGCGGAGCTCCAGGCTGCCGCCGACGACCACCCGGTCTTCCGGATCAGCGTGCGGGGCTGACCCCCGGCGAGGGGGCACCCTGCGGACGCACCGCGGGTGTCGTGCGGGGGCGGCCCTGCGGGCGCGCAGGGCCTACACCCGCCCGGGCGGGAACGGCCCGGTCCCGGTCGGTGCCGTACGGCCGCTTCCGATGAGAAGGCGGGCTCGCACGCGCTCGGGCAGGTCCGGCAGGAACGGCCCACGCCTGGCCGCCCCGGTGGGTGCGCGGGCCTGCACCCGCCCGGGTAGGACCCTGCAGGGTCCTACCCGGGCCCGGCAGGCGCCGCACGGCCGTGCCCGCCGGGCAGGCACCGCCCGGGCCTGCCCGGCAAGACCCGGCATGGACGGCCCGGGCCGCCCCCGGCGGGTGCGCAGGTCTACACCCGGCCGGGCGGGCCCGCACCCGCCCGCACCCGCCGGCAGGCGCCGCACGGCCGCCCTCGTTGAGAGCACGGGCCCACACCCGCCCGGGCAGGACCCGGCAGGAGCGGCCCGGGCCGGGTGGGCGCCGCACGGCCGCCCCCGGTGGGGTGCGCAGGGCCGCACGCTCCCGGCCCCCGGGTCCCGCACGCACGTCGGCCCGAGCACGGTCCACGCCACCTCGGGCGCCCGGGCGGGGCGGGGTTCCGGGCCGGCGGTGGCAGGCGGACGGGTGGGTGCTGGGTCGGCCGTGGCCGGGCAGGCGGGGGGCGCGCCTGGTGGCCCGGCAGATGGACGCCCGGTGCGGGACCCGGTGACGTGGACGCCATGGCCATCGGCGCGGACAGGCGCCGCCGCCCGCTCCTCCCCCGGCCACCCGCCCCGCTCACCGTGTGCAGGTGGCTGCGCCGACGGTGGCCCGGCGGACGGGTGGCTGCGTCCGCGGTGGCCGGGGCCTGCGGGCGGGCGGGCGGCCTGGCGGCCGACGGCGGGCTCTACGAGGCCTCGCCGCCCCGGGCCGCCTGCTTCGCGTCCAGCGCGTGCAGCGCCCTGCGGGCCAGCGGGTACGTCCGTACGAGCTCGGCCAGGGTCGTCGACCCCCGCGTGATCCGGGCGAACGCCCGCCACGCCGGACGCAGTCCGGTGATCACCACGTGCAGCAGCCCCGGCTTGGACTCGAAGAGGGTCAGCATCCGCTTGCCGATGCCCATCTCCACGCCCAGTCCCGCCTTCACCGCGAAGGCGTAGTTGAGCGCCTGCCTGCGCGCGTCCACGGCGTCCTGGGCCTCGGCGATCTTCACTGCCCACTCCCCCGCCAGCCTGCCCGAGCGCAGTGCGAAGGAGATGCCCTCACGGGTCCACGGCTCCAGCAGCCCGGCCGCGTCGCCCGCCACGAGGACCCGGCCGCGGGACAGCGGCGATTCGGGCGTGCGGCAACGGGTCAGGTGCCCGGAGGAGACGGTCGGCTCGAAGCCGGCCAGACCCAGCCGGGCGATGAAGTCGTCCAGGTAGCGCTTGGTCGCCGCACCCTCGCCCTTGGCCGAGATGACCCCGACGGTCAGGGTGTCGTCCTTGGGGAAGACCCAGCCGTAACTGCCGGGCAGCGGACCCCAGTCGATCAGGACCCGCCCCTTCCAGTCCTCCGCGACCGACTCCGGCACGGGGATCTCCGCCTCCAGGCCCAGGTCCACCTGGTCCATCTCGACCCCGACGTGCGCGCCGATCCGGCTCGCGCTGCCGTCCGCACCGACGACCGCCCGCGCCAGGACGGTCTCCCCGTCGGCGAGCACCACGGCGACGGTGCGCCGGTCGGGCACGGCCGTCCCGTGCTGCTCGACGCGGGACACGGCCGTCCCCGTGCGGACGGTCGCCCCGGCCTTCTCCGCCTCGGCCACCAGACCGGCGTCGAATTCGGGGCGGTTGACGAGGCCGAAGAGCATCTGCTTGGAGCGCCGCGTCCGGGTCAGCTTCCCGTTCATCGAGAAGGTGACCGCGTGGATGCGGTCCTTGAAGGGGATCGCGAAGCCCGGCGGCAGGGCGTCCCGCGAAGGGCCGATGATGCCGCCGCCGCAGGTCTTGTAGCGGGGCAGTTCGGCCTTCTCCAGCAGCAGGACGCGGCGCCCCGCGGTCGCCGCCGCGTACGCGGCTGAGGAACCGGCCGGGCCGGCTCCGACCACGACCACGTCCCACACCTCGTCCGCCCCGGCGGCCCCGCCGGTCTCCCCGGCCTCGGCCGCTCCCGCCGTCTCCTCGGCCGCGGGCCCGGACAGGTCGTCGGCCGCGTCCCCGGACAGGTCGTCGGCCGCGTCCCCGGACGTGTCGTCGGCCGTGTCCCCGGACGGGTCCTCAGCCGGTTCCCCGGCCGTGTCCCCAAGGGCTTGCTCGGCCGCCCCGGGCTCCCCCGGCGCCCCGTCGCCCGCCCCCCGCGCGGCCCGTCCTGCGTGTGCGTCTGCGCCTGGGCCTGCGCCCGCGCCTGCGTCGCGTACGTCGTCGCTGCTCACGATGTGCTGCCGCTCCTGATCACCCGGTTGCTCCGATGCCGGTGAAATCCTACGGCGAGAGTCGGCCGCGCCCTGCTGTGCGAGGATCGGGACTGCCTTTCGCCGTATCCGGCATACGCACACCACGCGGATGCGGGCGGCGTACACGGATACCAACGTCGCACCCAAAAGGAGCGTGCCCATGTCCCAGAATCCGATCGCCGAGACCGTCGCCTCGTTGATGCCCCGCGCCAAGCAGGAGCTGACCGAGCTGGTGGCCTTCCAGTCGGTGGCGGACTGGGCGCAGTTTCCCAAGAGCGAGAGCGAGGCCGCCGCCAACTGGGTCGCCGACGCACTGCGCGTCGAGGGCTTCCAGGACGTGGCACTGCTCGACACCCCCGACGGCACGCAGTCCGTGTACGGCTTCCTGCCCGGCCCCGAGGGCGCACCCACGGTGCTGCTGTACGCGCACTACGACGTGCAGCCCCCGCTGGACGACGCCGCCTGGATCTCCCCGGCCTTCGAGCTGACCGAGCGCGACGGCCGCTGGTACGGGCGCGGCTCGGCCGACTGCAAGGGCGGCTTCATCATGCACCTGCTGGCGCTGCGCGCCCTGAAGGCCAACGGCGGAGTGCCCGTGGGCGTGAAGGTGATCGTCGAGGGCTCGGAGGAACAGGGCACCGGCGGTCTCCAGCAGTACGCCGAGGCCCACCCGGAGCTGCTGGCCGCCGACGCCGTCGTCATCGGCGACGCGGGCAACTTCCGGCTCGGCCTGCCGACGGTGACGGCCACCCTGCGCGGGATGACCCTGCTGAAGGTGAAGGTCGACACGCTCGGCGGCAACCTGCACTCCGGCATGTTCGGCGGCGCCGCCCCTGACGCGCTGGCCGCTCTGATCCGGGTGCTCGACTCGCTGCGGGCGGCGGACGGTTCGACCACCGTGGACGGGCTGGCCTCGGACGCGGTGTGGGAGGGCCTGCAGTACCCGGAGGAGGACTTCCGCGCCGACGCGCGGGTGCTGGACGGGGTCGGTCTCATCGGCGAGGGCACCGTCGCGGACCGGCTGTGGGCGCGCCCGGCGGTGACCGTGCTGGGCATCGACTGCCCGCCGGTGGTCGGTGCGACGCCGTCGGTGCACGCGAGCGCGGGCGCGCTGATCAGCCTGCGGGTGCCGCCGGGCGTGGACACTCCCGAGGCGATCAAGCTCCTGGAGGCGCACATCGTGGCGCACACCCCGTGGCAGGCGCGCGTGGAGCTCGAGGTCGTCGGCCAGGGCCAGCCGTTCCGGGCGGACACCGGCAGCCCGGCGTACGCGTCGATGGCCGCGGCCCTGCGGACGGCCTACCCGGGTCAGGAGATGCAGATCGCCGGCATGGGCGGGTCGATTCCCCTGTGCAACACGCTGACGTCCCTGTACCCGCAGGCGGAGATGCTCCTGATCGGGCTGAGCGAGCCCGAGGCGCAGATCCACGCGGTCAACGAGAGCGTGTCACCGCAGGAGTTGGAGCGCCTGTCGGTGGCGGAGGCCCTCTTCCTCGTCAACTACGCGGAGTCCAGGCGCGCCTGACGCCCCGCACCGGTCGACGTCCGACCGGACCGGAGCCGCCCGACCCGCCCGGACCGCGACCGCCCCGCCGGGTCCACGACCGTCCGGACCGTCCGCTCCGTTCCGTGTGCCCGGGGCGCCCGTGCGCTCCGGGCGTACTCCGCTTCGGGCGAACCCGGGGGCTCGGGGCGGGCGGAGCTGCGTACGTTCGCGGTATGGACCTCGTCGAAGTGCTACCGAACCGGCTCCACATGCTCCGCTTCCCGATCGGCCAGGCCTACCTCTGGCAGGACGGCGAAGCGCTCACCCTGATCGACGCGGGCAACGTCCGCTCCGCTGCCGAGATCGAGGGGGCCGTACGCTCGCTGGGGCGTTCCCCCGAGCGCCTGGAGCGGATCGTCCTGACACACTGCCACCGCGACCACGTCGGCGCGGCCGGTGAGCTGGCCGCCCGATGGGGCGCCCGGGTACTGGTGCACCGCCTGGACGCGCCGGTGGTCCGCGGTGAAGCGCCGGTACCCGAGCCGGCGCTGCTGGACTGGGAGATCCCGTTGTACGCGCACGGCCTGACGGTCCCCGAGGCCCCGCCCACGCCGGTGGACGTGGAGTTGGAGGACGGGGACGCGCTGGGCTTCGGGGACGGGGCGTACGTCGTGCACGCCCCGGGCCACACGGACGGCAGCATCGGCGTCCACCTGCCGCGCCACGGGGTGCTGTTCGCGGGCGACTGCGTCGCCGCCGTGGGCCAGGTGATGCTGGGCGTCTTCAACGTGGACCGCGCCGCGGCGATCCGCTCCTTCGGACGGCTGGCCGCGCTCTCGCCGCGGGTCGCCTGCTTCGGCCACGGCGACCCCCTGACGGTGGACACCGCGGCCGCTCTGGCAAAGGCCGCCTCCGGCACTCCCGCTGCCTGACCCCACCCGCCGGACAGGCCGGCCCGGGCCACGGCCACCCGGACCGCCCCCGCCACACACGCCTATCCGCGCACGGCCACCCGGGCCACGGCCACCCGGACCGGCTCCCGGCCGGGCCCGCCCGGACCCGGACCCGCGCCCCCGCTCACACCCGACCGGGAGCGCCCCCGCTGCTCACGCCCGGCCGGGAGCCCCACCGCGTCACCCGACCGGGACGCCCGCCTCCAGGTACAGGGGGCGGCCGCGTTCCCGGGCGCGCAGGGCCCAGCGCAGGCGTTCGTGGCGGTGCGGCGGGAGCATGTCGGCCGCCTCGTCCTCCGTGGCGAACCGCCAGGCGCGCAGCTCCGGTCCGGGGAGCCGGAGCCGGGCCCCGGCCCCGGCCGGGAGGCGGCCGCCGTCGAAGAGCAGCCGCAGCCCGCCGTACCCGGGCGGGTGCGGCCGCTCCCAGTCCACGACGAGGAGCCCCGGGGGCCGCTCCAGTACGAGCCCCAGCTCCTCGGCGACCTCCCGTACGCCGGCGCGGGCCGGCGCTTCGCCCGCCTCGACGACTCCGCCCGGGAACTCCCAGCCCGCCTTGTACGTCGGGTCCACCAGCAGCACCCGGTCCTGCTCGTCGAAGAGCAGCACCCCGGCGGCCACCGTCTCGCGGGTGGGGTCCGGGGTCTGGACGATGTCGCAGACCGGGGCGGCCTCGGTGCGGACGGCTTCGGCGATCCGCTCGGCGCTCTGGCGGGCGCTCAGGGCCCCGTTGTCGAGGACGTGGGCGTCCGCGGTCAGCCAGCCCAGGGCCTGCCGGTAGGCGGGGATGTGGTCGTACGCCCACTGGCGGACCCTCAGGTCCACGTCCTGCTGCGCCCCGGGCTCCTCCCGGGTGGCGATCCGGTGCCGCAGGATCGTTTCCGCTGGGGCGAGCAGCACGTGCCGCACCGGAATCCGGCGTGCCGCCAGACCTCCGAAGATCTCGTCGCGGTACTCCTGCCGCAGCAGCGTCATCGGGACGACGAGCACCCCGCCCACCTCGCCGAGCACCGCCGCGGCGGTGTCCACCACCAGCCGCCGCCAACTGGGCAGGTCCTGGTAGTCGGAGACCTCCGCCAGGCGTTTGCGGGGCAGCAGCACACGGAGGGCGTCCCCGACGAACTCCGGGTCGAACAGGGTGCTGTCCGGGAGGATTCCGGTCAGTTCGCGGGCCGTGCTGGTCTTTCCGGCACCGAATGTGCCGTTGATCCAGACAATCACGTCTACCCCTCTCCCCATGGCTCGTCCGGAGCCCCCAGAGGCTTGCCCGCACCACCCTGCCACGGAAACCTCACTCTCGGCCGACTGCTTATCCTCAAGGCCAGAGCCCGTCCGATACCGCCGGAGGTTTCCCCACCGTGCCCCACAGCCGCCACTCGACCGAGCCCCGCTACGGCAACCGGCCGACCATGAAGGACGTGGCGGCCCGGGCGGGCGTGGGCCTGAAGACGGTGTCCCGCGTGGTCAACGGCGAGGCGGGCGTCACCCCCGACACCGAGAAGCGCGTCCACGAGGCCATCGAGGCGCTCGGATTCCGCCGCAACGACAGCGCGCGGGTCCTGCGCAAGGGCCGGACGGCCACCGTGGGCCTGGTCCTGGAGGATCTCGCGGACCCGTTCTACGGTCCGCTGAACCGGGCGGTGGAGGAGGTGGCCCGCGCGCACGGCGCACTGCTCATCAACGGCTCCAGCGCCGAGGACCCGCAGCGGGAAAGGGAGTTGGCGCTCGCGCTGTGCGCCCGCCGGGTGGACGGGCTGATCGTGATCCCGGCCGGGGACGACCACCGCTACCTGGAGCCGGAGATGCGCGCCGGGGTGGCCACGGTCTTCGTGGACCGGCCCGCCGGGCGGATCGAGGCCGATGTCGTCCTCTCGGACAGCTTCGGCGGCGCCCGGGACGGGGTCGCCCACCTGATCGCCTCGGGCCACCGCCGGATCGGCTTCATCGGCGACCACCCGCACATCCACACCGCCACCGAGCGGCTGCGCGGGTACCGCCGGGCCATGGAGGCCGCGGGGCTGCCGGTGGCCGGATCCTGGGTGTCGCTCGGCTCCACGGCCCCGGACCGGGTGACGGCCACCGCACGGGCGATGCTCTCCGGCCCCGCGCCGGTGACCGCGTTCTTCGCCGGGAACAACCGGGTGACGGTGACGCTCGTACGGGTGCTGGCCGCCGGCGCCCGTCCGGTGGCGCTGGTCGGCTTCGACGACTTCGAGCTCGCCGACCTGCTGCGCCCCGGCATCACGGTGGTGGCCCAGGACGCCGCGGCCCTGGGCCGGGTGGCGACGGACCGCCTCTTCCGACGCCTGTCGGGCGCGCTCCTGCCCCCGGCCCGCATCGAACTCCCCACCCGGCTCGTCCCCCGCGGCTCGGGCGAGATCGCCCCCGCGGACTGACGTGCGCCGACACCGGGCGGCGCGACGCCCCGCCGGGGCCCCGCCGGCCTCGCGGGGAGGTCGCGGACGAGAACACGTTCGTCCCGGGCCGGCGGGCCGTGCGGCGCGAGGCCCGGCCGGGGGCGTTCGGCCGGGTCCCGCGTGCGGCTCGGTCAGCCGGTCGCCGTCAGGGTCGCGGAACGGCGCGGGATCGCGAACGCGTCCAGTTCCGCGCGGGTCAGGCCGGTCAGGGCCGTGACCTCCTCGGCGCCGACGGCGCCGCAGTCGAGGCCGCGGACCAGGTAGCCGGCCAGGGCCTTCGCGGTGGCGGGCTCGTCCATCACGTCGCCCTCGATCTTGGCCACGTACGCCTTGAGGCGGGCCGCGGCGGTCTCCAGGCCCTCGCGGTAGAAGGTGAAGACGGCCGCGTAGCGCGTGGGCAGGTGCGCCGGGTGCATGTCCCAGCCCTGGTAGTAGGCGCGGGCCAGGGCGCGCCGGGTCAGGCCGTAGTGCAGCTTCCAGGCCTCGTGCACGTGCGCGGTGGTCCCGATCGGCAGGACGTTGGTCGAGCCGTCGGAGACGCGTACGCCCGTGCCGGCGGCGGCGACCTGCATGATCGCCTTGGCGTGGTCGGCGGCGGGGTGGTCGCTGGACTGGTAGGCGGCGGAGACGCCGACGCAGGCGCTGTAGTCGAAGGTGCCGTAGTGCAGGCCGGTGGCGCGGCCCTTGGCGGCCTCGATCATCCGGGCGACCGTGGCGGTGCCGTCGGAGGCCACGATCGACTGGCTGGTCTCGATCTGGATCTCGAAGCCGATCCGGCCCGCGCGCAGCCCGCGGGCGGCCTCGAAGGCCTCCAGCAGCTTGACGAAGGCACTGACCTGCTCGGCGTACGTGACCTTCGGGAGGGTCAGGACGAGGCCGTCGGGGAGGCCGCCGTGCTCCAGCAGGCCGGAGAGGAAGACGTCGGTGGTCCGGATGCCGCGGTCGCGGACGTTGGACTCCATGCACTTCATGCGGATGCCCATGTACGGGGCGTTGGCGCCGTTGGAGAAGGCCTCGGAGACGAGGCGGGCGGCGCGGGCCGCGGCCTGGTCCTCCTCCTCGTCGGAGCGGACGCCGAAGCCGTCCTCGAAGTCCACGCGGAGGTCCTCGATCGGCTCGCGCAGGAGCTTGGCGCGCACGCGCTCGTAGACCGGTACGGCCAGCTCGTCGGAGATGCCGAGCACCTCGGCGAAGGCGGCGGCGTCCGGGGCGTGCTCGTCGAGCGCGGCGAGGGCCTGGTCGCCCCAGGAGCGGATGGTGTCCGCGGCGAAGACGTCACCGGGCACGTAGACCGTGTGGATGGGCTGGCGGGTGCCGGGGTCGCCCGGGTAGTGCCGCGCGAGTTCCGCGTCCACCGGCGCGAGGGAGGCGCTGATGCCCTCGCTGACCGCGCCTGCGAGGCTCGTCGCCACCTTCTCCTGCTGACCCATCGTGCACTCTCCTCTTTTCCGCTTCACGGAAGGTTAGATCCGCATAGCAGAATTTAGCCACGGGGTTCCGCCCCGTCAATGGTGCCCCCGCCGTCCTGGACAAACGACTCGGGGCCGCGCGGTGAGAATCACCACACGGCCCCGGGGACGGCGTACCTGCAGGTCAGCCCTTGCGGACCTTGATCTCGTCGGTCAGCTGCGGGACGACCGAGAAGAGGTCGCCGACCACGCCGTAGTCGACGAGGTCGAAGATCGGGGCCTCGGCGTCCTTGTTGATGGCGACGATGGTCTTCGAGGTCTGCATGCCGGCCCGGTGCTGGATCGCGCCGGAGATGCCCGACGCGATGTACAGCTGCGGGGAGACCGACTTGCCGGTCTGGCCGACCTGGTTGGAGTGCGGGTACCAGCCGGCGTCGACTGCGGCGCGCGAGGCGCCGACCGCGGCACCGAGGGAGTCGGCGAGCGCCTCGATGATGCCGAAGTTCTCGGCACCGTTGACGCCGCGGCCGCCGGAGACCACGATCGCGGCCTCGGTCAGCTCCGGGCGGCCGGTGGACTCGCGCGGGGTGCGGCCGGTGACCTTGGTGCCGGTGGCCAGGGCGCCGAAGGTGACGGCGAGCGCCTCGACGGCTCCGGCGGCCGGGGCGGCCTCGACCGGGGCCGAGTTGGGCTTCACGGTGATGACCGGGGTGCCCTTGGAGACCCGGGACTTGGTGGTGAAGGACGCGGCGAAGGCGGCCTGCGTGGCGACCGGGCCCTCGTCACCCGCCTCCAGGTCGACGGCGTCGGTGATGATGCCCGAGCCGATGCGCACGGCCAGGCGGGCGGCGATCTCCTTGCCCTCGGCGGAGGACGGGACGAGCACGGCGGCGAGGGAGCCGCCGGCGGACACCGCCTCGTACGCGGCCTGGAGCGCGTCCACCTTCGGTACGACGAGGTACTCGGTGAACTCGGGGGCGTCGGCGGTGAGGACCTTGACCGCGCCGTGCTCGGCGAGCACGGCGGCGGTGGCGTCCGCGCCGGAGCCCAGGGCGACGGCGACGGGCTCGCCGATGCGGCGGGCCAGCGTCAGCAGCTCGAGGGTGGGCTTGCGGACGGCGCCGTCCACGTGGTCGACATAGACGAGAACTTCAGCCATGGGACTGCTCTCCTGCGATTGCGAAGTGTCTGGGGGCTAAGAGGGGTTGGCCGGAGCTCCTGTCGGGAGGGCTTCCGGCCGGCCGGGCCGGGCCTAGATGAACTTCTGCTCCGCAAGGAAGCCGGCCAGCTGCTTGCCGCCCTCGCCCTCGTCCTTGACGATCGTGCCCGCGGTGCGGGCCGGGCGCTGCGCCGCGGAGTCGACCGCGGTCCAGGAGCCCGCCAGGCCGACCTCGTCGGCCTCGAGCTCCAGCTCCTCGAGGTCCCAGGACTCGACCGGCTTCTTCTTGGCCGCCATGATGCCCTTGAAGGACGGGTAGCGGGCCTCGCCCGACTGGTCCGTCACCGAGACGAGCGCCGGGAGGGAGGCCTCCAGCGTCTCGCTCGCGGTGTCGCCGTCGCGGCGGCCGGTCACGGTGCCGTCCTCGACCTTGACCTCGGAGAGCAGGGTGACCTGCGGGACGCCCAGGCGCTCGGCCAGGATCGCCGGGAGGACGCCCATGGTGCCGTCGGTCGAGGCCATGCCGGTGATGACCAGGTCGTAGCCGGCCTTCTCGATCGCCTTGGCGAGCACCAGCGAGGTGCCCATGACGTCGGAGCCGTGCAGGTCGTCGTCCTCGACGTGGATGGCCTTGTCGGCGCCCATGGACAGCGCCTTGCGCAGCGCGTCCTTGGCGTCCTCGGGGCCCACCGTCAGGACGGTGATCTCGGCATCGTCGGCCTCGTCGGCGATCTGGAGCGCCTGCTCGACGGCGTACTCGTCGAGCTCCGACAGCAGGCCGTCGACGTCGTCGCGGTCGACGGTCAGGTCATCGGCGAAGTGCCGGTCGCCGGTGGCGTCGGGCACGTACTTCACACAGACAACGATCCTCAGGCTCACGCCGGCTCTCCTACCGCATCGTCTTTTTCTGATACCGCCTTGTGCAGGCAGCATAGGCGCCTCGTCGGGCGGACCCCTGTCGGGGCGGCCCGCGCTCCGATGGGAATGTTACTCGCCAGTACACCGCGCGTCCCCGCAAGTGGCAAGGGCGGTGAACTGTGATCTGCCCAACGCCGCCCGACCCGCCCCAACAGGGACGATTCAGTCGCGCAACGCGTTGAAGCGTCCCTGGTGGTACAGCAGGGGACGGCCCTCCCCGGCCGGGTCCCCGGCGACCACCTCCGCGATGACCACCCGGTGCGCCCCCGCGGGCACCCGGGCCACCACCCGGCAGGCCACCCACGCCAGGACGCCGTCCAGCACCGGTACCCCGTGCGGGCCCGGGACCCACCCGGTCCCGGGGCCGAAACGGTCGGCTCCGCTACGGGCGAACAGACCGGCGAGTTCCTTCTGGTGCTCGCCGAGTATGTGGACGCCGAGGTACTCGCTGTCGCGGACGGCGGGCCAGCTGGAGGCGCCGGTGCCGATGGTGAAGGAGAGGAGCGGCGGATCGGCGGAGACGGAGTTGAGCGAGGTCGCGGTGAACCCGGCGGGGCGTCCGCCGTCCCGGGCGGTGACGACGGCGACGCCGGCGGCGTGCTGCCGGAACACCGAGCGCAGGAGGTCGGGCGAGCCGGGCAGGCCCGCGCCGGGCCGGTCGGAGGCGGCCGTCTGGGCGGTGGGAGCCGTCATGGGGTGTCTTCCTTCTGCCACGGGCGGGGCACTGCTGAGGTCGGGGCCGGGGTCGGTCAGTGGCCCGGACAGCGCGCGCCGGCGTGGCGGACGAGGTCCACGTGGACCCGCCCGTAGAGCAGGAGTTCATACCGCATGCGGTCAGCCTGGCGATCTCCCGTGTACACAGTCAAGCGGGAGCGGCCAGATGTCGGGCGCGTCACGCTGCGTGCGGGCGCGCGTACCGGCGTATCCGTCATGCGACCGCCGCTCCGAGCGCGGCGATCACGTCCGCCTTGCGCGGCATCCCGGCCGCGCGCCGGACGATCCGCCCCGACGCGTCCAGCACCAGCACGGTCGGGGTCTTCTCGATCCCGAGGGCCCGGACCAGGTCCAGCCGCTCCTCGGCGTCGATCTCGACGTGCGCGACCCCCGCGACCATCCCCGCCACCTCGGCCAGGATGCGCCGGGTGGCCCGGCAGGGCTGGCAGAACGCACTGGAGAACTGCACCAGGCTGGCCCGCTCCCCCCGCTCCGCGCCCAGGTCCCCGGCGCCGAGCCGCACCTCTTCGTTCCCGAGCACCCCAACTCCCGTCGCCGCCGGTGTCCGCGTACCTCCACCCGTACGCCGTCCTCTGATCGGAGCGTATGGCGGGCCCGGCGCATTCCCTGCGTGACGAGAATCTCTCCGGGCAGGAGCGTCTGGGCTGGCCAGCAGCCCCCGTATGGGGCACCATCCCCCATGGCCGCGTAACCTACGCTGCCGTAACTTCCGGCCGGGAGCACCTCCCCAGGCAGAAAGCGGGGTCTCCGCATCATGGCTGAGTTCGTCTATCCTCCGGTGATCGGCGCCGCGCACGGACTGTTCCGCGCGCTCGACATCCGCATCGACATGGAGGGCACCGACAACATCCCGCGCACGGGCGGGGCGGTGCTGGTGTCGAACCACATCGGCTATCTCGACTTCATCTTCGCCGGCCTGACGGCGCGGCCGCAGAAGCGCCTGGTGCGCTTCATGGCGAAGGAGTCGGTCTTCCGCCACAAGGTGTCCGGTCCGCTGATGCGCGCGATGAAGCACATCCCGGTGGACCGCAAGCAGGGTGAGACGGCGTACGCGCACGCTCTGGACTCGCTGCGCTCCGGCGAGATCATCGGGGTGTTCCCGGAGGCCACGATCTCGGAGTCCTTCACGCTCAAGAGCTTCAAATCGGGTGCGGCGCGCATGGCGCAGGAGGCCGGTGTCCCGCTGATCCCGGTGGCGCTGTGGGGCACCCAGCGGCTGTGGACCAAGGGCCGTCCGAAGAACCTCAAGCGCAGCCACATCCCCGTGACGATGCGGGTGGGCGAGCCGATGGACGCCCCGGCCGACCAGTACGCCGGCGCCATCACGCGCCGGGTGCGCGACCGGGTGCAGGAACTGCTGGACGCGGCGCAGCGCGCCTACCCGGCGCAGCCGAAGGACGCCTCCGACGCCTGGTGGCTGCCGGCCCACCTCGGCGGTACCGCGCCGACGGCGGCCCAGGTGCGCGAAGCCGGCTGATCCACGGCGCCGCCGACGGCGGCCCGGAGGTCCCGCCCCGTGTTCGCGGGCGGACCACCGGGCCGCCGCCCGCCCCCGGTCGACACGGCGCTCGGCCATCCGCCCTCCCGGTCCTGCGCCGTCCCGGTCCTCGGCCCCCGGTTCTCCGTCCCCGGGCCCTCACCGCTCCGGGGCGGCCCCGCCCTCGCGCCGCCGGCGGCGGTGGGCGGCGACGCGGACCCGGGTGGCACAGGTGGCGGAGCAGTAGCGGCGGGTACTGCCCGGCCCGGGGCCGAGGAAGAACCGCCCGCACCCCTGGGCCGCACAGGCTCCCCAGGTGATGCGCCCGTGCTCGCCGAGCAGCCGAGCCAGCACGAGGGCCCCCGACGCCAGGTACCAGTCCCCCCAGCCGGCCTCCTCGCCCCGGTCCACGTGCAGGTGCCAGGGGTGGCCGTCGTGCCGGGTCAGCCGGGGCCGTCCGCCGCACTCCTCGAACAGCGCGTTGAGCGCCCCGGCGACGCGGTCCTCGTCGGTCTCGGCGAGGAGCCCGGCCATGCGCCGCGCCGCCGCGCGCAGTTCGGCGGCGGCCGTCTCGGTGAAGGTGTGCTCGCTCAGGTCGACGGGCCGCTCACCGTGCGCCGCAAGGAGCCGGGCGAGGTCGGCGCGCGGCAGTTCGGGATCCGCGCGGACCGCCTCGGCGAGGTCGACCAGCCGCCGGGCCGCCGAGAAGCCCTCCGGATCCGCCATCCCGGAATCCTTTCCTCATACACCTGACCGGCGTAACGTCTTGCCCTCTCATCACGTTACACACCTGGCGTACTGCGGGAGGGGTCCGGCATGAGCGGGTTCGGGCGGTACCTGGGGGCGGCGCTGGCGGCGCGCTTCGCCTCCGAGGGCATGGGCATGGCCGTGGTGCTGCTCGCCCTGGAGCGCACCGGGAGCGCGGCGTACGGGGCGTTCGTCCTGACGGCCTGGCTGGCCCCGCATGTCCTGGCCGCACCGCTCGCGGGCGTCCTCGCGGCCCGTGCCCGCCGGCCGAGGGTTTTCTACCCGGGCACCCTGGCGGGCTTCACGGCGGCCGTGGCGGCTCTGGCCGTGCTGCTGGGGCGGGTTCCGATGCCGGCGGTGGTCGCGGTGGCGGTGCTCGGCGGCACCTGCGGCCCGATGGTCACCGGCGGGCTGTCCAGCCTGGTCGCCGGGCTGGTTCCCGCGGGGGCCGCGCGCGACCGGGCGTACGGCTGGGACGCCTCCACCTACAACGCGGCCGCGGTCACGGCCCCGGCGGTGGTCGGCCTGGTGGCCGCGGTGGGGTCGGCGGGGCCCGCGATGGCGGTCCTGGCGCTCTCCGGCGCGCTGGCCGCGGCCCTGGCCGCCACCCTTCCGTACGGACACGAGGACGCGGGCCGGGACCACCCCGCGCACCCGGTCGAGGGCCCGCCCCAGCGCTCCCGGGCCGGGATGGGGGCGGGGCTGGCCGCCCTGTGGCGGGTCCGCGAGCTGCGCGCGGTCACCTCGGCCACGACGCTGGCCTTCATCGGCATCGGCTCGCTCACGACCACCTCGGTACTCCTGGCCGCCGAGCTCGGCAGTCCGCGCGCCGGCGGCGTGCTGATGACCGCCTTCGCCCTGGGCGCCCTGGGCGGCTCGCTGACCCTGGGGCGGATGACGTCCGTGGAGCCCGGCCGACTGGTGCGGTGGGCTCTGGCGGCGACCGGGGTCGCCCTGGCCGGGGCGGCGTTCGCGCCGTCCGTCGCCGTCACGGCGGTGCTGTTCGCGGCTGCCGGGGTGTGCGACGGTCCGGTGCTGACGGCCACGCTGCGGATCCGCTCGGAGCACGCCCCGGACGCCGTGCGGACCCAGGTGTTCACCCTGGGCGCCGGCCTGAAGCTCACGGCCGCGTCGGCCGGTGCGGCCCTGGTGGGGATCGCGGCCGACGCTCCCGCGTGGACGCTGCTGACCGGGATCGCCGGGCTGCAGCTCGCGGCGGCCCTGCTGCACGCGCTGGTGGCGGCGCGGGGGCCCGTACCGGGGTCGGTCACAGGGCCGTCGGCAGCTTCCGCCACAGCTCCCGCAGGTCGGCGGAACCCTGGAGGGCCTTGAGGGCCGCCGGGTGCGCAGCCGCGTACAGCCGGGGGTAGTCGCTCTCGCCGAGTGCGGGGCGCACGGGGAAGGCCAGCCGCTCCTCGCCGAGGCTGAACCGGGCGTCGACACCCGGCTTGTTCCCGCGCGGGTCCTGGCGGGACCAGCGCCCGCTGCCGGGCAGCCGCAGGGCGATCAGGCCGTGGACGGTGTGGCGCGTGCCGGCGCCGTCGTCGGCGAGGCGCTGGTAGCACAGGGCCGTCGGGATGCCCCGGGCGCGCAGCAGGGCGGCCAGGGCGTGGGACTTGGCGTAGCAGATCCCGTTGCGCGTGGCGAGGACCTCGGAGGCCCGCCAGGGCACGCGCGGGTCGCCCGAGTCCGCCGAGTGGGCCACGGCGTCGCGGACGTGGGCGAAGGCGGCCTCCGCGTAGGCACGGGCATCGCCGGCCGTGGCGGCCCGCAGGGCGTCGGCGGTTTCGCGTACCAGCGGATGGTGGTGGTCGATGACGTCATCGGCCGCCAGGTAGGCGGCCAGGTCGGGTTGCTCCTGGATCAGTTCCATGATCCAGGAGCATACCTATGCATTACTCCGCATGACTATCGATTAGTGCGGGGGTCAGCGCGACAGCTCTTCCTTCAGCGCCTGGAGGAAGCCGTCCACGTCCTCCTCCTGGGTGTCGAAGCCGCACATCCAGCGGACGTCGCCCGCGGCCTCGTCCCAGAAGTAGAAGCGGTAGCGCTTCTGCAGCCGCAGCGACACCTCGTGCGGCAGCCGGGCGAACACCGCGTTCGCCTGCACCGGGTAGAGGATCTCCACGCCGTCCGCCTCGCGCACGCCGGCGGCGAGCCGCTGCGCCATCGCGTTGGCGTGCCGGGCGTTGCGCAGCCACAGGTCCTTGGCGAGGAGCGCCTCCAGCTGTACGGAGACGAACCGCATCTTGGACGGCAGCTGCATCGACATCTTGCGGACGTGCTTCACGTGCCGGACCGCGTCGGGGTTGAGCACCACCACGGCCTCGCCGAACATCATGCCGTTCTTGGTGCCGCCGTACGACAGCACGTCGACACCGACGGTGTTGGTGAAGCTGCGCATCGGCGCGTCGAGCGAGGCCGCGGCGTTGGCTATCCGGGCCCCGTCCAGATGGACCTTCATGCCCATGCCGTGCGCGTGCTCGCAGATCGCCCGGATCTCGTCCGGGGTGTACACCGTGCCCAGCTCGGTGTTCTGGGTGATGGAGACGACCTGCGGCATCGCCCGGTGCTCGTCCTCCCAGCCCCAGGCCTGCCGGTCGATCAGCTCGGGGGTGAGCTTGCCGTCCGGGGTCGGGACGGTGAGCAGCTTGAGCCCCGCCATGCGCTCCGGCGCGCCGCCCTCGTCCACGTTGATGTGGGCGCTCTCGGCGCACACCACGGCGCCCCAGCGGTCGGTCAGGGCCTGGAGGGCCATGACGTTGGCGCCGGTGCCGTTGAAGACGGGGTACGCCTGTGCGTACGGCCCGAAGTGGCTGCGGAAGACCTTCTGCAGGTGTTCGGTGTACTCGTCCTCGCCGTAGGCGACCTGGTGGCCGCCGTTGGCCAGTGCGACGGCCTCCAGGATCTCCGGATGCACCCCCGCGTAGTTGTCGCTCGCGAAGCCGCGCACCGCCGGGTCGTGGTGGCGGCGGGCGTCGGTCTTCGAGGTCGCGGTCCTCACGGTTGCGGAGTGAGCCACAGACGCTGTCCGTTCACATCGGGGGCGGGCCGGTCCCAGACGCCGGCGATGGCCTCGGCCAGCTCCTTGACGTCCGTGAAGCCCGCGAACTTCGCATTGGGTCGCTCGGCGCGCATCGCGTCGTGCACCAGTGCCTTGATGACAAGGATGGCAGCCGCGGCGCCCGGCCCGTCCTCGCCCCCGGCCTTGCGGAAGGAGTCGGCCATGGCCAGGGTCCAGGCCTCGGCCGCCGCCTTGCCCGCGTTGTAGGCGGCGTTGTTGGCGACCGGCTTGTGCGCACCCGACTGGCTGACCAGCACGTACCGGCCGCGGTCGCTGCGCAGCAGGCCGTCGTGGAAGGCGAGCGAGGTGTGCTGGACCGTGCGGATCAGCAGCTTCTCCAGGAAGGCCCAGTCCGCGAGGTCGGTCTCGGTGAAGGAGGAGCTGCCGCGCCAGCCGCCGACGAGGTGGACCACACCGTCGACCCGGCCGAACTCCTTCTCGATCTGCTCGGCCCAGGCCTTGGTGGCGGCCAGGTCGAGCAGGTCCACGGTGTCACCGGTGATGGTGGCGCCGCCGTGGGCGTAGCGGGCCGCGTCCACGGCCTCCGCGAGCCGTCCCGCGTCGGCGTCGGACGCCACGACCACCGCGCCCGCCTCGGCGAGGCGGAGCAGGGCGGCGCGGCCGGCGGGCCCGCCGGCCCCGGCCACCGCCACCACCGCTCCGTGCAGGATTCCGTTGCCGTTCCCGGAGCCGTTCATCTGTGCTGCCTCCTGTGGGCGGTCACTCACGCTGCGACCCGATCGGCCTGTTCGGCGTTGAGGGCGGTGATGCCCTTGGTGGAGGCGATCACGCCCTTGAGCTTCTTGGCGAGGGCCTCGTAGAACATGCTGAGCGGAAACTCGTCCGGAAGCACGTCGTCGACGAGCTTGCGCGGCGGCTGCGTCAGGTCGAGGGCGTCGGGGCCCTTGGCCCACTTCGACCCGGGGTGCGGGGCGAGGTACTCGGCGACCAGCTCGTACGCCTTGAACCAGTGCACGAGCTTCGGGCGGTCGATGCCGGCGCGGTACAGGCCCTCGATCTCGGCGCACAGCTGGTTGGTGACCTGCGGGGCGCGCATCCAGTCGATCTTCAGCTTGTTGTCCGTCCAGCGCACCACGTCGTGCTTGTGGAGGTAGGCGAAGAGCAGCTGGCCGCCGAGACCGTCGTAGTTGCGGTTGCGGTCGCCGGAGACCGGGAAGCGGAACATCCGGTCGAAGAGGACGGCGTACTGCACGTCGCGGCCGTGCTCGTTGCCCTCGGACTCCAGCTTCACGGCCTCCTTGAAGGCGGTGAGGTCGCAGCGCAGCTCCTCCAGGCCGTACATCCAGAACGGCTGGCGCTGCTTGATCATGAAGGGGTCGAAGGGCAGGTCGCCGTGGCTGTGGGTCCGGTCGTGGACCATGTCCCACAGGACGAAGGCCTTCTCGCAGCGCTCCTGGTCACCGACCATGGCGGCGATGTCCTCGGGCAGTTCGATGCCCAGGATGTCCACCGCGGCCTCGGTCACCTTGCGGTAGCGGGCGGCCTCGCGGTCGCAGAAGATGCCGCCCCAGGTGAAGCGCTCGGGGGCCTCCCGCACCGCGATGGTCTCGGGGAAGAGGACCGCGGAGTTGGTGTCGTAGCCCGGCGTGAAGTCCTCGAAGGTGATGCCGAGGAACAGCGGGTTGTCGTACCGGGTGCGCTCCAGCTCGGCCAGCCACTCGGGCCACACCATCCTGAGCGCCACGGCCTCCAGATTGCGGTCCGGGTTGCCGTTCTGCGTGTACATCGGGAAGACCACGAGGTGCTGGAGGCCGTCGGCGCGCTCGGCGGCCGGCTGGAAGGCCATCAGGGAGTCGAGGAAGTCCGGCACCCGGAAGTCGTCGGCGGCCCACTTGCGCAGGTCGGCGACGAGCGCCCGGTGGTACGCAGCGGCGTGCGGGAGCAGCGGCGACAGGGCCTCGACGGCCTTGATCACCCGCTCGACGGCCCCGAGGACGGTGGCGCGCGCGTGGGCGCCCTCCCGCTCGAAGTCGATGGAGCCGTCCTTGGCCTGCCAGGGGCGGATCTCCTCCACGGCGGCCTTGAGCTCGGGCCACGCCGGGTGGTCTACCACCCGCGCCCCGGCGGTTATCGCGGCACCGCCGGCACCCGGCACAAGAGTTTCCGTCATGTCACTTCCTCCACAGGAGAACCTCACGTCGGCACAGAGTAGGCATGTGGAGCTCTCCCACTCAAGAGGTATCTCGGGAAAATATCCTGCGCCACCCCCTGTTCAGCGGGAAGTCTTCCTGCGATTCAGTGTGGAAGCCACGCCTCCGCCCAGTGTCGCCACGGTACTTCGAGCCGCGCGCGCAGTGCTGGGACCGAGGACGTGCGCGCCGACCGGCGCTACGGGACCACCCCCGGCGGGCGGCGCCCGCCGCGGGACCGGTCCCCTGGGACATGGCCCGTCAAGCCGGCGGGGACGCGCCCACGGCCGGGTGACGCGCTGCGCCCCTCCGCGCCGCCCCGGCACCGCGGGACCCGGACGGGGAGCGGCCTGTGCGCCCCGTCCGGGTCGCTGCACGGGCGGTCCCCTCACCACCGGGGACCACTAGCATGCGTCCTCATCGCGCGCGGACGGCCGGGACACCGGGACCGCGCGGGGAGCCGCCGTCGACGGAAGCGAGAGAACCTTGACTTTCCTCACCATCGGTCACCGCGGGGTCATGGGTGTCGAACCGGAGAACACCCTGCGCTCCTTCGTCCGCGCGGAGCGTTCCGGCATGGACGTCATCGCCCTGGACCTCCGGCTCAGCAAGGACGGCGCCCTCGTCGCCCTCCACGACCCCGAGGTCGACCGGACCACCGACGGGTCGGGGGCCGTCGCCGACCTGACCCTGGCCGAGCTGCGCGGGCTCGACGCCGGCCGGGGCGAGCGCGTACCGGTCCTCGACGAGGTGCTGGACGCCGTCCGCACTCCGATCCAGGCGTGGGTGCGGGACCGCGCCGCCGCGGGTGCGCTCGCGGAGCTGCTCCCGCGCCGCGACCTCACGGCACGGGTGGAGGTGGCCTCCTCCCACGACGATCTGCTCACCGAGACGGCCCGGCGGGTGCCGGGCGTACGGACCACGCTGTACGCGGACGTCGTCGCCGGGGACACCGGGGCGCTCGTGGAGCGGGCGCGGGCGGCCGGCGCCGCGACGGTCGCCCTGGACATCCGCCGGATCAGCCTGGAGGCCGTGGAGGCGGCGCACACGGCCGGGCTGCGGGTGACGGGCCGGGCGGTCGACACCCTGGAGCTGCTGCGCCTCGCGCGGGCGCTCGGGCTGGACGGCGCCGCGACCGGCTTCCCCGAGGTCCGCAGCACGGGGCGGTTCACCGCCTGACGCGGAGCGGCGCCGCCCGGGGCGCGCGACCGGCGCGCGATCCGGCGCCGGCTCAGCCCCGTGTACCCGCACGGACCCCTGTTCGCCGCGCGTACCCGCACGGGCCCCGGTTCAGAGCGGCTTGACTAGGAGCTCGAAGGCCAGGTCCGTGCGGAGCGGGACCCCGAAGCGCTCGTCACCGTAGGGGAAGGGGCTCAGCTCGCCGGTTCGCCGGTAGCCGCGGCGCACGTAGTAGGCGATGAGCTCCTCCCGTACGTTCACCACCGTCATCCGCATCTCCGCGGCGCCCCACACCTCGCGGGCCCGGCGCTCGGCCTCGGCCAGGACCTCCTTGCCGAGACCGGCGCCCTGGAGGCCGGGGCGGACCGCGAACATCCCGAAGTAGACGTGGTCACCGCGGTGTTCGAGCTGGCAGCAGGCCACGAGCTCACCGGCGCGCTCCACGACCACCAGGGTGCTGTCCGAGCCGGCGATGATCTGCCGGACGCCCTGGGCGTCGGTGCGCCGGCCGTCCAGGAAGTCGGCCTCGGTGGTCCATCCCGCGCGGCTGGCGTCGCCGCGGTAGGCGGACTCGACGAGCACCACCAGCTCGTCCACGTCCGCCTCCACCGCGGTGCGGAACTGCAGGGCTGCGGGGTCGGCGGTCGACATCGGGGGCTCCGTTCTGCGCGGTGGCATATGACATGCCCGGTACGACGGAGAGAGCCTATCCCGGGGCGGCGTGCGGGCGGTTCGGGGCGGGCATCTCTCCCCGTGACGCCGACGAACCGGGAGGTTCCGCCGTGCACGGGTTCGCCATGTCCGCTTCCGCCGTCTCGCCTTCCGGCATCTCGTCTTCCGGCATCCCGCCTTCCGCCTCCGTCACCTCCTGGCTGCTGGTACTGCTGTGCGCGGCGAGCGGCGCGTACTGCCTGGTCCGAGCCGGCCGGGCCGCCCGGGACGCGCGCGGCGCGGCGGCGGGAGAGGCGGCGATGGGCCTGGGCATGGCCGTGATGGCCGTGCCGTCGGGGGTGGGGGCCTGGGGCCCGCCGCTCCTGCTCGCGGTCTTCTGCGCGGCCGCGGCCCACGCCCTGTGGCTGATGCGGGACGGCGTGCACCACGCGCACCACCTGGTGGGGTCCCTGGCCATGGCTTACATGGCCTACATGGCCTGCATCGCCCTGACCGCGACGGCCGGCGCTGCCGGGCCGGGTCCCGGGGGCGGGCAAGGCGGCGGACACGGGGACGCGCACGCCACGGGACCGCCGCTCGTGACGGGGGCCCTGCTCCTCTACTTCGCCGGGTACGTGCTCCTCGGCGGGGCCCGCCTGGTGGCGGCGGGCAAAGACGCGGGGGTCGCCACCGGGGAGGGCGGAGGGCCGGGCGGGCGGCCGGCGGCGACTGCGGCTGAGGCTGAGGCTGGGGCTGCGGCGCCGAACACGGCCGAGCTGACCCGGGCCTGCCGACTGGCCATGGGCATCGGGACGTTGGCCATGCTGCTCACGATGTGACGGCGCCGGCGGACGTGTCCTGCGTCACCAATCCTCCGAGGCCGTACCCGCAGGTACCCCCGCGCTCATAGGCTGGCGGACATGATGGTCCCCGCCGCTCTGCTGCTGCTCGGCGCCCTGACCGCGGTGCTCGCGCCCCGCCTGCTGGCCCGGGCCCGGTGGCCCGAGCGCGAGCCGGTGGTCGCCCTGTGGGTCTGGCAGTGCGTGGTGGGCGCAGTACTGCTGTGCCTCGGCCTGTCGATGCTGTTGAGCGCGGCGGCCGCCTGGCAGGCCGTCCGCGGCCGGCTCTTCGCCGCCGCGCCGCACGGCGTGGCCGACGCCTACGCCTTGGGCGCGTCCGGCGGCGGCTGGGCCGCCGCCACCGCGCTGGTGCTGGCGGGCGGGGCACTGTGGACCGGGGCGATGCTGGGCCGCGAGGTGCTCCGCGCCCGCGCCGGGCGCCGGGCCCAGGACACCGAACTGCGCCTGCGGGCACCGCTTTTGCCCGGGGAGGAGCCGGCCGGCGCGCGGCTCGTCGTACTGGAGGGATCGCGGCCGGACGCCTGGTGGCTGCCGGGTGCGGCCCCGCAGCTGGTGGTCACGACGGCGGCCCTGTCCCGGCTGAAGGGGAGCCAGCTGGACGCCGTGCTGGCCCACGAGCAGGGGCACGCGGCGGCGCGGCACGACTGGCTGCTGCACTGCTCGCGGGCGCTGGCCCGGGGCTTCCCCCAGGTGCCGGTCTTCGCCGCGTTCGAGGCGGAGATGCACCGCCTGGTCGAGCTGGCCGCCGACGACGTGGCCTCGCGGCGCTTCGGCCGGCTGACGATCGCGCTGGCCCTGGTCGGCCTCAACGAGGACCGCGGGGTGTTCGGGCCCAGCCCGGCCCCGCAGGCGCACGTCCCGCAACGGGTCCGGCGGCTCCTGTCGGCCGCGCCCCGGCTGTCGGCCACCCGGCGGCTGCGGCTGACGGCGCTGGCCACCCTCGTGCCGGCGGTGCCGCTGCTGGTCGCCTTCGTCCCGGGACTCAGCGCGCTCGCGTAGCCGGTGCCCGGCGCGCCGGCGCAGCCGGGACTCAGCGCGCGGGCGCGTCCGGAGCGGGCGCGCCCGCGACCGGCCCGCGGCCGCCGGTGCGAGGATCGACCGCATGCGGAACGATCCTTTGCGTCTGGCGGGCGTCGGCTGCGTGCTGATCGCGGCCGTACTGACCGTGCTCGTGGTGGTGCGCTGGGGGCCGCTCCTCTTCCTGGACGAGCGGATCGCGGAGGAGCTGCACGCCCGCGCGGTCGCCCATCCGGGGACGACGCAGGCGATGCGGGTGCTCTCCGACTGGGTGTGGGACCCCTGGACCATGCGCGCCCTGGCCGCAGCCGCCTTCATCACGCTGTGGTGGCGCGGCGACCGCGGCCGGGCGCTGCGCGTGGCGGTGGCCGCGGTCGTTGCCTCGGTGGTGCAGCAGGGACTGAAGGCCCTGGTGGGCCGGGAGCGTCCGGTGTGGCCGGACCCTGTCGATGCGGCGCACTACTCGGCCTACCCCTCGGGCCACGCGATGACCGCGACCGTGGTCTGCGGCATGCTGCTGTGGCTGCTGCCCGGCGCGGCTCCGCGGTGGGCTCTGGCGACCGCCTGGGCGGTGGCCGCGGTGTCGGTCCTCGGAGTCGGCTTCACCCGGCTCCATCTCGGGGTGCACTGGGCCTCGGACGTCCTCGCGGGCTGGCTCCTGGGGGTCGCCGTGGTCGCGGGCGCCACGGCCGGATCCGGCCGTCGCGGGCGTGCCTGCTCTGGGCGATCCCCCGTGTCACCCAGAGCAGACGGTCCCGCGCGCTGAGTATATTGGCTCGGAGCCAGCCAACGCAGCAGGAGTAAGCATGGTCCCGCGCAGCGCATCGGTCAATGAAGAATTGCGCAGACGTTCCAGGGAGCGGCTGCTGCAGGCGACCGTCGACCTCGTCGCCGAGCGCGGATACGAGGCCACGAAACTCGGCGACATCGCCGATCGGGCGGGCGCGGCCCGCGGCCTGGTGTCGTACTACTTCCCGGGCAAGCGGCAGCTGCTGCAGTCCGCGGTGCACCGGCTGATGCACCGGACCCTGGCCGCCGCGCTGGAGCGCGAGCCGCGGCCCTCCGGCCCGCGGGAGGGCCCCGAGCGCCTCGCCCGCGCCATCGACGCGATCCTCGGACTGGCCCGGGACCATCCGCGGCTGATGCGCACGCACATGGCGGGAATCCTCCAGGCGGACGGGTTCATCCAGTGCCCCGAGCAGCAGCGGCTGGCCGAACTGCTGCGGGACACGGTGGCCCGGTACGGCTCGGCCGACGTGGACGCGGACTATCCGCTGCTGCGGGCGCTGCTGATGGGCGCGGTGGTGGCGGTGCTGCTGCCGGGGGCTCCGATGCCGGCGGGCCGGCTGCGGGCCGAGCTGTTCCAGCGGTACGGCCTGGACTGGGAGCTGGGCGTCCCCCCGGACGGCGGACCGCCCGGCGGAACGTTCCCTGCTGACCGGACCTGACAGGCCGGACGACCTGACCAGCCGGACCGACTGGCCGGACCCGACCGGCCGGACCTAGCGGTACTCGGGCTGGGTCTGCACGTTGAGCCGGTCCATCCGCACGCGCTTCGCGCTCTCGGTGCGCCAGTCGTCGAGCCTCAGCACGTCGAAGCCCTTGGCGATGTCGTTCGAGTAGATGTGGCCGTTGTAGTAGTACGCCGACCAGGAGCCGCCGAGTCCGAGGGCGTCCGTGGAGAGCGGGCCGCGTTCGAAGTAGCCGATCTCCCTGGGCCGGGACGAGTCGGTGAAGTCCCAGACCGAGACGCCGCCCTGGTACCAGGCCTGGACCATGATGTCGCGGCCGCCGCCCACCGGGACCAGCGAGCCGTTGTGGGCCACGCAGTTCTCGGTGTCGGCCTGGTGGCGCGGGATCTTGAAGTAGCTGCGGAAGACGAGTTCGCGGTGGTCCCCGCGGCCGGTGATGTCGTAGATGCCGTCGGCGCCGCGCTGGGGGCCGGTGGCCTCGTTGCAGGTGGCGCCGCCACCGCCGCCGAGCTCGTCGGTGAAGACGACCTTGTTCGCCCGCTCGTTGAAGGTCGCCGAGTGCCAGAACGCGAAGTTCACGTTGTCCTGGACCCGGTCGATCACCCGCGGCTGCTCGGGCTTGCTGATGTCGAAGAGGATGCCGTCGCCCATGCAGGCGCCGGCGGCCAGGTTCTTCGACGGCAGCACGGTGATGTCGTGGCAGCCGGTGGTCTTGGAGACGCCCGGGTTGTCGGGGGCGCCCGGGTTGCCGCCGTCGGGGAAGAGGACCGGGAAGGCGACGACCGCGGCCTTGGTCGGGGCCTTCTTCGGGACCTTCACCACGGAGATGCCGTCGTGCGGCGGCTTGCAGTCCGGGTAGGCCTCGTTCGGGGAGTAGGAGGAGACGTACAGGTAGAGGTCGCGGTCGCCCGGCACCAGCGTGTGCGTGTGGGAGCCGCAGGCGGTCTCGACGGACTTGATGTACCTGGGGTTCTTCTTGTCCTTGATGTCGAAGATCTTGATGCCCTCCCACGAGGACTTCTCCGTCGCGGGCTGCGAGACGCTGTTGCAGGAGTCGTCGCTGCGCGAGGAGTCGGTGGAGAGGAAGAGCAGGTCCCCGTGGACGGAGATGTCGTTCTGGCCGCCCGGGCAGAGCACCCGCGTGACGGTCTTGGGCGCCTTGGGGTTGCCGATGTCGTAGATCGTGAATCCGTCGTAGCTGCCCGCGTAGGCGTACGCGCCCTGGAAGGCCAGGTCGGTGTTGATGCCCGCCGGGTTGGTGCTGGGGATGTTCGCCAGGGGTTTGACGTTCCGGCTGTGGACGATCTCGTCCCGGCCCGGTATCTCGCCGGGGGCGAGCTCCCGGGCCTCGGCGCTCGCGGCGCTCTGCCGGGAGCCGCTGCCGGGCGTCAGGTCGCCCGGGTCGGGGGTGGCGGACGCGGGTGCGGCCGTCAGGAGCGCCGTGAGGAGCCCGGCCGCCACGGCGGCCGCGCCCAGACTCCGTTTCCGCACTCTGGTGGTGTGCTTCGAGGTCACTGTTGCCTCCCATGGGAGTCCGATCGGCTCCGCGTCGGATGGGCGCGGAACCGGGACCCCGGCAGTATGTTCCTTTCCATGGACATGGCAAAAGGGTTACTCGGCCGATTCGCCGGAGCGGTCGCGGCCGCCGGGCTCCTGTTCACCCTGGCGGCCTGTCAGGACGACGGCGGCCCCCAGGACGCGAAAGACGGCCGACCGGTGGTGATCGCACCAGGCGAGCCGGGCGGGACATCGCGCACCCTCTCCCCCGAACAGGCCGCCCGGGAGCGGCCGGACGACACTCCCAACGCGGCCGACCGCACGTACGTGCGGCACATGGTCGAGCACCACCGCCAAGCGCTGACGATGAGCTCGCTGGCGCCCGACCGCGCCTCCGCGGAGGGCGTGAAGCGGCTCGCGGACCGGATCACGGTGGCGCAGAAGCCGGAGATCGCCGTGATGGAGAAGTGGCTGGCCCGGTACCCCGCACCGGCGGGGGCCCCCGGGGACCACGACCACGGCGCGATGCCCGGTATGGCGACCGAGCAGCAGCTCAAGGAACTCGGCGACGCCCGGGGCGCCGATTTCGACCGTCTCTTCCTGACGCTGATGACCGCCCACCACCAGGGCGCGCTGACGATGGCCGGCACGGCGCTGGCCGGGGGCAACAACGTCGCGGTCGAGGAGATGGCCACCGAGCTGGTGGCCACGCAGACCGCCGAGATCCACCGGATGCGCTCCATGGGCTGACGGCTCGGGGGAGCGGTGTCATGCTGGGATCACCCGCGGGAGGAGCTCCGCCGTGCTTCGAGTCGCCGTCGTCGGATCGGGCCCCAGCGGGGTCTACGCCGCACAGACACTGGTCCAGCAGCGCGAGGTGCCCGGCGTGCGCGTGGACGTGCTGGACCGGCTGCCGGCTCCGTACGGTCTCGTGCGGTACGGGGTCGCCCCCGACCACGAGAAGATCAAGTCGCTGCAGGGCAGCCTGCGCACCGTCCTGGAGGACGAGCGGATCCGCTTCCTCGGGAACGTCGAGGTCGGCGGCGGGGCGCTGCCCGCGGAACGCCTGCTGGAGCTGTACCACGCGGTCGTGTACTGCGTGGGGGCGGCGCGGGACCGGCTGCTGGGCATCCCCGGCGAGGAACTGGCCGGGGTGCACTCGGCGACCGCCTTCGTGTCCTGGTACAGCGGCCATCCGGACGCCGCCGCCGAGGCCTTCGGCTTGGCCGGCGTCGAGTCGGCGGTGGTGGTCGGGGCGGGCAACGTCGCCGTGGACGTGACCCGGATCCTCGCCCGCGGGGAGGCGGAGCTGGCACCGACCGACATGCCGCACCCCGCCCTCGGCGCGCTCGCGGACAGCGGGGTGCGGGCGGTGTCGATGGTGGCCCGACGCGGTCCCTCCCAGGCGAAGTTCACCACCAAGGAGCTGCGCGAGCTCTCCACGCTGCCCGGCGTGGACGTCCGGGTGGTGCCCGCCGAGCTCGCCCTCGACCCCGCGTACGCCGATCCGGGCGCGGGCGCCGCGCTGCCCGCCGCGGCGCGGCGCAACGTGGAGGTGCTGCGCGGCTGGGCGGACGCCGGCCCGGCCGGCGGGCCTCGCTCGATCGCCCTGCGGTTCTACCTGCGGCCGGTGGAAGTGCTGGGCGGGCCCGGCGGGCGGGCCGCCGGGGTGCGCTTCGAGCGCACCGCCCCGGACGGGCGGGGCGGGGTCGAGGGGACGGGCGTGTACGAGGACCTCCCCGCGCAGTTGGTGCTGCGCTCGGTGGGGTACCGGGGCGTCCCCCTGGCCGGGCTGCCCTTCGACCCGGCGAGGGGCACGGTCCCGCACGCCGCGGGCCGGGTGCTGCGCGCGGGCCGGGCCTCGGTGGGCGAGTACGTGGCCGGGTGGATCAAGCGCGGTCCGACGGGCGTGATCGGCACGAACCGCCCCTGCGCCAAGGAGACGGTCTCCTCGCTGCTCCAGGACGCGGGCCGGCTGGCCCGGCGCGAACTGCCGGGTGACCCGCTGGACGCCATGCGTGCGGCGGGGGTGCGGCCGGTGGAGTGGCCGGGGTGGCTGGCGATCGAGACGGCCGAGGCGGAGCTGGGCCGCTCCCTGGGCCGGCGCTCGGTCAAGATCCCCGACTGGCAGGGCCTGTGGGGAGCGGCCGGACACCTACCGGGCTGATCCGGCCGCCGGTCCCGGTACGGGGCGGCCCCGCCACCCGCCGAATCCCGGTGCCGGGCGGTCCCGCCGCCCGCCGATCCAGGTGCCGGGCTGACCCCGCCACCGGTCCCGGCGCCGGGTGGTCCCGCGGGCCGGACGTGCGCTATCGGACGGACCGGGCCCGCTCCAGGCGGCCTTCCTCCGCGGCGGCCGCCGTCAGGACCGAGTCGAGGAGGCCCGGGAAGAGGGCGTCCAGCTCGCGGCGGCGCAGGGCGTTGAGCTTGGTGGTGCCCCGGTAGGTCTGGCGCACGACCCCGCTCTCGCGCAGGACGCGGAAGTGGTGGGTGGTCGTGGACTTGGTGACCGGCAGGTCGAAGTGCGAGCAGGCCAGCTCGGCGGCGGAGGCGGCCAGGTCGCGGGTGATCGAGAGCCGGAGCGGGTCGGAGAGCGCGTGCAGCACTCCTTCGAGGCGGATCTCCCCGGGCTCGGGGTGGGCGAGGGCGCGGGCCGTGTCACGTTCCGTCATGTCCTGCTCCACTCGCTCGGTTCATCGGGTCCGGCGGGGTCCCGACGGGAGAGACCTCATCGTACGAGAACCGTCGTAGGACCCGGCGGGGTGCGGCGCACCGGCGGAGGCCTGCGCGCCGCACCCGGGTCACCAGGAGCGGTGGTACTGCTCGGGGGTGCGGAGCTCCGCGCCCAGTTCGGCGGCCGCGCGGCGGGCCCAGTAGGGGTCGCGGAGCAGCTCGCGGCCGAGCAGGACCGCGTCGGCCTCCCCGTTGGCCAGGATCTTCTCGGCCTGTTCCGGTTCGGTGATCAGGCCGACGGCGGCGACCGGCAGGGTGGTCTCGGCCTTGACCCTGGCCGCGAAGGGCACCTGGTAGCCGGGGCCGACCGGGATCGTCACCCCGGGGGCGAGCCCGCCGGTGGAGACGTCGAGGAGGTCCACGCCGTGTTCCGCGAGCAGGGGGGCCAGCCGGACCGTCTCGTCGGCGGTCCAGCCGTCCTCCTCCAGCCAGTCGGTGGCGGATATCCGGAAGAACAGCGGGAGTTCCTCGGGCCACACGGCGCGGACGGCGTCCACGACTTCGAGCGCGAAGCGGGTGCGGTTCTCGAAGGAGCCCCCGTAGGCGTCGGTGCGCCGGTTGCTGTGCGGGGAGAGGAACTCGCCGATGAGGTAGCCGTGGGCGCCGTGGACCTCGACGACCTCGTAGCCGGCGCGCAGTGCGCGCTCGGCGGCGGCCGCGAACTGGGCGGTGACCCCGTGGATCTCCGCGACGGTCAGCTCGTGCGGCACCGGGTGGCCCTCCTGGTAGGGCACGGCGCTGGGGGCGACCGGCTGCCAGCCGTGCTCCTCGGGGCCGACCGGGCCGCCGCCCTTCCAGGTCCGGTCGGTCGAGGCCTTTCGGCCGGCGTGGGCGAGCTGGATGCCGGGGACCGCGCCCTGGGCCTTGACGAAGGAGGTGATCCGGCGGGCGGCCTCGACCTGGGTGTCGTTCCAGATGCCGAGGTCGTAGGGGGAGATCCGGCCTTCGGGGGAGACGGCGGTGGCCTCCTGGACGATCAGGCCGGCGCCGCCGACGGCTCGGGCGGCGTAGTGCGCGAAGTGCCAGTCGCCGACCGCGCCCTCGTCCGGGCCGGAGGCCTCGGCGCTGTACTGGCACATCGCGGCCATCCACACGCGGTTCGGCACGGTGACCGACCGCAGGGTGTACGGCGCGAACAGGGCGGTGAAGGCGGCGGGGGCAGCACTCATCAGGGCTCTCCAAGGACGACCGGCGTACCGGGGATCGGCGGCTTGGTACGACAGACACCGTACTACGAATTCTCTCGTACTACGAGACCTCTCGTACAAGCACGGCCAGCTCCGCGCGCAGCGCCCCGGCGAGGGCCCCCAGGTCCGGCACCGCCCCCGCGTCGGCGACGAGCCCGTAGTGGACGGTGCCCTTGTACGTGGAGACCGCCACGGCCAGGGACTGGCCGCGGGCCAGCGGGGCGAGGGGGTAGACCTCGTGGACCCGGCTGCCGCCGAGGGAGAAGGTCAGGCCGGGCAGCGGGACGCTGGTGACCAGGATGTCGAAGAGCAGCCGGGCGGCCTGTGCGACGAGCGGGCCGCCGAGCCGGTGTCCGAGCGGGTGGACGTGGTCGGCCAGCAGTGCGACGGCCCCGGCGCCGCGGGCCGGCCCGGCGTCCTTGTTGCGGTCCATGGCGGCCCGCACCCGGTCCAGGCGCAGCAGCGGGTCCCGCTCCGCGAGGGGAAGCCGCAGCAGGTAGCCGGAGAGCCGGTTCCCCGCGGCGGCTCCCGGCCGGCCCCGGCGGGAGACCGGGATCAGGGCGCGGGGGCCGGGCCCCCGGGGGGCGGGGTCGCCGCGCTCCTCCAGCCAGCGCCGCAGGGCGCCGGCGACCACCGTGATCAGTACGTCGTTGACGGTGCCGCCCGCGGCCTTTCGGACCAGGTTGACCTCGTCGAGGTCGAGGGCGACTCCGGCGACGGTACGGGTGGCGGGCCCGTCGGGGTCGGCGAGGAGCGCCTCGGGCACCCCCAGCGGCAGGCCGGAGCGGGCCACGGCGGCGCCGATCTCCAGGGCCTGGCCCACCTCCTGGACGCGGGCGGCCAGGGCGCCGGGCAGCCGGCGCAGCGGGGAGCCGCCGCCCCGCTGGGCGGGCAGGGGACGCGGGGGAGGCCGGAGGGCCGGGCCCTCGTCGAAGAGCGCCGCCGCGAGCGCGAGCGCGCCGAGGCCGTCGGCGAGGGCGTGGTGGAACTTGAACAGGACCGCGAAGGCGTCCGGACCGGGACCCGCCAGGACGTGGGCCTCCCAGGGCGGCAGGGCCCGGTCGAGCGGCCTGGCCATGAGCGGACCGGCGGCTTCCTGCGGTGGGGTGCCGGTGTTCCCGGCGGGTACGAGGAAGACGTGCCGCGCCGGGTCGAAGCCGGGGTCCGGGGACCAGGCGGCCGCGCCGACCGGCAGCAGCACGTCGCGGATGCGGCGGCGCAGGCCGGGCACCGCGGCGCAGCGCGCGGCGAGCAGTTCGGCGGCGCGCTCGGCCGCGCCGGGGGCGGCGGCCCGGAAGACGGCCAGGGCGCCGAGGTGCATGGGGTGCGAGGCGGATTCGATCCGCCAGAAGGCGAGGTCGAGCGGTGACAGGTGCTCGGTGGCCACATGGGTCCTCTCGCTGCGGCTGCGGTTGGCGTGAAGTCAATCCATTCCGGACACCTCCATGCAAGCAACAGTCATTTCTGTCGGGTAAACGATCGGAAAAACGATCCGGCCCGATCGACGGCGGAAGACCCGCGCGGGGCGCCGCGCGGCCCGCCGGGCCCCTGTCGGTGGGCGGGTGCAGACTGGCCGGAAAGACCCGCCGGAGAACCCGCAGCGCACGCGATCCGAGCGGGACCGCAGGGACGACGACGCCCGGAGGTGCCGGCCATGGCCGACGTACTACTGCTCGTGGGAACCCGCAAGGGACTCTTCGTCGGCCGACGCCGCGGGGAGGGCCCGTGGGAGTTCGCCGGGCCCCACTTCAACGCCCAGGCCGTCTACGCCGTCGCCGTCGACCGGCGGGGCGCGGTGCCGCGGCTGCTGGCCGGGGCGGACAGCCTGCACTGGGGGCCGTCCGTCTTCAGCTCCGACGACCTCGGGGCGACCTGGCGGGAACCGGCCGCGGCCGCGGTGAAGTTCCCCAAGGACACCGGCGCCTCCCTGGAGCGGGTCTGGCAGCTGCACCCCGCCGGGCCCGAGGCCCCGGACGTGGTCTATGCCGGGACGGAGCCCGCCGCACTGTTCCGCTCCACGGACCGCGGCGAGTCCTTCGAGCTGGTCCGGCCGCTGTGGGAGCACCCGAGCCGCTCCGCGTGGGTGCCCGGTGGCGGCGGCGAGGGGCTGCACACGGTGATCACCGACCCGCGGGACCCGGAGGCGCTGACGGTGGCCGTGTCCACGGCGGGGGTGTTCCGGAGCGCGGACGGCGGGGCCAGCTGGTCGCCGTCGAACGACGGGGTCTCCGCGGTCTTCCTGCCGGACCCGCATCCCGAGTTCGGCCAGTGCGTGCACAAGATCGCCCAGGACGCCGGGAACACCGACCGGCTGTACCTCCAGAACCACTGGGGCGTCTACCGCAGCGACGACGCGGGGGCCGTGTGGACGGACATCGGCGGCGGGCTCCCGTCCGACTTCGGCTTCGCGGTGGCCGCCCACCCGCACCGGCCGGACACCGCCTACGTCTTCCCGCTCAACGCGGACTCCGACCGGGTGCCGGCCGAGCACCGCTGCCGGGTCTTCCGCACCCGGGACGCGGGCGCCAGCTGGGAGCCCCTCTCCAAGGGCCTGCCGGAGGGCGACCACTACGGCACCGTCCTGCGCGACGCGCTGTGCACGGACGACGCGGACCCGGCGGGCGTCTACTTCGGCAACCGCAACGGCGAGCTGTACGCGAGCCGCGACGACGGCGAGAACTGGCAACTGCTGGCCGGACACCTGCCGGACGTCCTGTGCGTGCGGGCGGCCACACTGGGCCAGTAGAGTGATCCACCGTGGCAGCGAGACCGTTGAACGAGATCGTCGAGCCGGGCTGGGCCCGGGCTCTGAAGCCGGTGGCGGGGCAGATCGCCGCCATGGGCGACTTCCTGCGCGCCGAGGTCTCGGCGGGGAGGACCTACCTGCCGGCCGGGCCCCACGTGCTGCGCGCCTTCCAGCAGCCCTTCGACGAGGTGAAGGTCCTCATCGTCGGCCAGGACCCCTACCCCACGCCGGGGCACGCGGTGGGGCTGTCCTTCTCGGTGGCCCCGGAGGTCCGGCCCGTACCGCCGAGCCTGGACAACATCTTCCTGGAGCTGCACCGGGACCTCGGGACGGGACGCCCCGCCAACGGCGACCTCACCCCGTGGACCCGGCAGGGCGTGCTGCTGCTCAACCGCGCGCTGACCACCGCGCCCCGCCGTCCCAACGCGCACCAGGACAAGGGCTGGGAGGCGGTCACGGACCAGGCCATCCGGGCCCTCGCCGCACGCGGCAAGCCGCTCGTCTCGATCCTGTGGGGGCGGGCGGCCCGCAATCTGCGCCCCCTCCTCGGCGACCTGCCGGCGGTGGAGTCGTCCCACCCCTCCCCCAGGTCCGCCGACTACGGATTCTTCGGCTCCAGGCCCTTCAGCAGGACGAACGACCTCCTGGTGGGCCAGGGTGCACAGCCCGTGGACTGGCGCTTGCCGTCCGTCAGTTGATCGTATCTGATATTCACCGGATAAATACGGACAGATGCCACCCGAGTAGGCCCTGCCCGAACACCCGGTTCCGATAAGCCAGTAGCATGCGGCGCCATGAGCTCCCCCACTGGGCCCGCAAATGGCCTGCCCGTACGAATGCCGCGACCCCGCCAGACCGGACGGCACCGCCGGCCCGAGCCCGCGGCGGCGCCCGAGGGCGCGCCCGCGCTGGTGCTCGCCGTGCCCGGTGCCCCCTCGGCCTCCTCGCGGGGGCTGGCGGAAGAGATCATCAGCATCGGCCGCTCCGAGCTGCCGGGCCTCGACGCCCGGATCGGCTTCATCGAGGGTGACGACGCCTCCGAGTTCCCGTCCCTGTCCGGCGCGCTGACCGCCGTCGTCTCCGAGCGTGCCGCGCGCGCGGAGTTCGCCCGCGCCGCCGGACACGAGGTGGCCGCGCCGACCGGCCCGGACGCCGTGGTCGTGCCGCTGCTGGCGGGTCCCGACGCCGACCTGCTCCGCCGGGTCCGACAGGCCCTGATGGAGTCCTCGGCCAACGTCGAGCTGGCCGACGTCCTCGGACCGCACCCCCTGCTCGCCGAGGGCCTGCACGTGCGGCTGTCCGAGGCGGGCCTGGCCCGCGCCGACCGCGCCCGCCTGTTCACCGTGACCACCGCCGCCGACGGCATCGTCCTGGCCACCACCGGCGGCGAGGAGGCCGTGCAGGCCGCCGGGATCACCGGCATGCTGCTCGCCGCCCGCCTGGCCGTGCCGGTCAAGGCCGCAGCGCTGGACGAGGAGGGCTCGGTGGCCGCGGTCGCCGAGCAGCTGCGCCGCGAGGGCTCCACGCAGCTGGCGCTGGCGCCGTACCTGATCGGCCCGGAGGCCGCCGAAGGCCTCCTGGACACCGCCTGCAAGGAGGCCGGCTGCGCCGCCGCCGACGTGCTCGGCGCCTACTCGGCGCTCGGCAAGCTGGCCGTCGCGCAGTACTCCGCCGCCCTCGGCATCACACAGGGCGCCGCCGCCCACTGACGGGCCCGCCGAAGGGCCCGCACCCAAGCTCCGAGCTCCCGGGTGCGGGCCCTTCCGCGCGCTTCAGGCGAAGACCACACAGGTGGCCGCGGGGACGGCGACCGAGCCCGCCTTGCCCGGCCGGCCGCTGAGCGGGTCCACGTCGAACCAGGTCACCTCGCCCGAGCGCTCGTTGGCCGCGTACAGCCTGCGCCCCGACGGATCGACGGCGAGATCGCGCGGCCAGCTGCCTCCGCAGGCCACGGTGTCCGTGCGCCGCGGCTCCTCGGCGCCGCCGGCGAGGGAGAGGGTGACGATCACATCGGCGCCGCGGACCGCGGCCCAGACGAAGCGTCCGTCGGGCGAGGCGACCACCGCCGAGGGGTAGGCGCGTACGCCCCCCGCACCGGCCTCGGAGACCACCGGGACCTCCGCGACCGGCTCCAGTCGGCCGGATGCCGCGTCCCACCGGCAGACGGTCAGCTGCGGCTCCAGCTCGTGCAGTACGTAGACCACCGCGCCGTCCGGGTGGAAGGCGAGGTGGCGGGGGCCGGTCCCGGCCCGCAGCGCGGTCTCGGCGTGCACCCGCAGGCCGCCGGTGTCCCGATCCGGCCCGCAGACCCGCACCGAGTCGGTGCCGAGGTCGACGCTGAGGACCCAGCGGCCGGTGGGGTCCGGCAGCACCTGGTGGGCGTGCGGCCGCTCCTGACGCCCGGCGTCGGGGCCCGAGCCCCGGTGCTCCAGGACGGAGGCGGGCCCGGCGGGGCTGCCGTCCGCGGCGAGCGGCAGGCTGCTGACGCCGCCGGAGGTGTAGTTGGCGGTCAGGAGGCGCCGCCCGGCCACGCTGAGGTGGGTGGGGCCGGAGCCGCCCACCGCGACGGCCCGGCCGACGGGGGCCAGCCCCTCGGCGGTGGGCCGGAAGACCGCCACCGCGCCGCGGTCCGTCTCGCTCACCGCGTAGAGCAGGCCCGTGTCCCGCGCGACCGCGAGGTAGGAGGGGTCCTCGACTTCGCCGAGGGCCGAGAGGACGGTGAGGGCTCCGGTCGCCGGATCCACGGCCGCCGTGGTGACGCCGTGGCCGCCGCCCGAGGTGAAGGAGCCGATGTAGGCCCGGAGTCCGTCCCCCCGGCCCGCGCCGGCCCCACCACGTCCGCCGGCCGCCCCGCCCCCGCCGACCGCCCTGCCCTCGCGGTCCGCACGGTCGGCGCCGTCCCCGCCGGCCGCACCGCGCCCGCGGTCCGCACCGTCGGCGCCGCCCGCGCCTTCCGCCCCTTCCATGCCACCCATGGGCCGTGCCCTCTCCGCCGCTCCCGGATACGTTCGGGCCGACGGTAACAGAAGGTCTAGACCAAGTCCCGCCCCTGGGCCCGCTCCTGCGCTCCCGGGTGGTGGACGTACGACGTGCTGCTCTGCCGCTCCTCGAAGGTGCGGTGGAAGACGGGTGTCGCGGAGCCGGAGATCGGCGGCACGATCCACGACCAGTCCGCTCCCACCTCCCGGCCCTTGCGCTCCTCCCGCTCCAGGTGCGTCAGGAAGCGCCGGGACTCCGTGTGGTGGTCGGAGATCGTCACCCCCGCCCGGTCGAAGGAGTCCAGGACCGCCCGGTTGAGCTCGACCAGCGCCCGGTCCTTCCAGAGCGAGCGGTCGCTCGTGGTGTCCAGGCCCAGGCGGCGGGCGACGGCGGGGAGGAGGTTGTAGCGGTCGGTGTCGGCGAGGTTGCGGGCGCCGATCTCGGTACCCATGTACCAGCCGTTGAACGGGGCGGCGGGGTAGTGGATGCCCCCGATCTCCAAGCACATGTTGGAGATGGCCGGAACGGCGTGCCAGCGCAGCCCCCACTCCCCCCAGCCGGCGTCGTCGGGGTGGCGGATCGGGACCTCCAGGACGGCGTCCGCGGGGGTCTCGAACCAGCGGGGCTTGTCGTCGACCCCTTGGACCACCAGCGGGAGCAGGTCGAAGGGGGTGCCGGCGCCCCCGGTCCAGCCGAGCCGCAGCAGGGCCTCGGTGAGCGGGGCGTTACGGGCGTCGCCGACGGTTATCGAGGGGTGGTCGCCGTAGCCGGCGTAGCGGACCAGCTGCTCGCTCCAGATCAGCGGTCCGGGACGGCCCGGCGCGTCGGGGGCGAACACCGTGATCACGGGTCGGACGCGGCCGCCGTTGGTGGCCTCCCGCAGGTGCTCGAAGCACTCCTCGGCCACCCGGTCCGACTCGACCACGCCCCGGCGGTCGCGGACCCTCAGCGAGTTCCAGTAGAGCCTGCCTATGCAGCGGTTGCTGTTGCGCCAGGCCACGCGGGCCCCGTGGACCAGCTCCTGCGGCGTGTGCCGGTAGGTCCCGGTCCGCGCGAGCTCGTCCCGTACGGCGGCGAGCCGGGGGCGCGGATCACCGGCTTCCGGGTTCTCCCGGTGGAAGAGCCGGATGAACTCCTCGGCCTCTTCCCGCACCCGGGCGGCGGCGGAGCGCTGTTGAGGTATCTCCATTGCGGGCGGTGACCCCCTGTCCGACCGGATCGACCCGGTACGTACCGGATGAACGATGAGCAACCACCCTTTGTACATGCAGCAGCTCAGCGGCGTGGGACAGACACCATGGGAACACTCTTCCGAGTGGTCTTGGCCGAAGGGGCCGCCAGGAGGAATCGACAGCGCGTACGATGCGGCCCCGTCCGGGAGTTGACGGCGCTCCGTCCGGCCCGCACGGTCAGGTGCAGGCACGGCTCACGCAGAGCGCCCGCCCCCCGGCGGCCGGCCTCCCGCCGCAGAGGGTGGTGTCGAACCCGCAGAGGGCGCCGCCGGCAGGAGCGTGCGCGGTGGCCAGGGGGCCCACGGTACGCAAAAAATCCCCCGGTCGAATTGGCTGGGCCAATTGACTACCGAGGGAGGGGAGAGCGTATATTGGTCAATTCATGACTTCGCGGAAACGGAGACATGAAGAAGCACACAAGGGCACTGTATCGCGGCGGGAGCGCAATTGTCAACCGAGGAATTCCGGAAAGAGCAGCAATTCGTCACCGGCCTCTATCGCCGCCTCGACGACCTGCGCGACCAGGCCGTACAGGCGGTCGAAGGAGCCTTGCGGGCCGTGGGCTCAGGAGGGCAGGCCCGACTGGAACGGGACGTCCTGGTCGCCGGGCAATCCGGCCTGCTGTCCGCCCTGAACGCCGGGGAGAACGGCCTGTGTTTCGGCCGTCTGGAATTCTCCGACGGCCGCGACCACCACATCGGCAGGCTCGGAATCCGCGCCGACGACACCGAGCGCACCCCCCTGGTCCTCGACTGGCGCGCGGACGTGGCGCGCCCCTTCTACCTCGCCACCGGCCACACCCCCATGGGGCTGCGCCGACGCCGGCACATCAGCACCCGGGGGCGGACGGTCACCGCCCTGCACGACGAGATCCTCGACCTCGCCGACGAGGAGCGCACCGGGCACGAGGGCTCCGACGCGGACGCCGTGCTGCTCGCCGCGCTCGACGCCGCCCGGACGGGCCGGATGCACGACATCGTGCGCACCATCCAGGCCGAGCAGGACCGGGTGATCCGCTCCACCCACCGAGGGGTGCTGGTCGTCGAGGGCGGTCCCGGCACCGGCAAGACCGCGGTGGCCCTGCACCGCGCCGCCTACCTGCTGTACGCCCACCGCGAGCTGCTCGCCAGGCGCGGAGTGCTGATCGTCGGCCCCGGCCAGGCCTTCCTGGGCTACATCGGAGGGGTCCTTCCCGCGCTCGGCGAGACCGGTGTCCTCCTCGCCACCCCCGGGGAGCTCTTCCCCGGAGTCCGGGCCACGGGAGTCGACCGTCCCGGCGCCGCCGCGGTGAAGGGGCGGGTACGGATGGCCCAGGTGCTGGCCGGGGTCGTCGCCGACCGGCAGCGCCTGCCGGAGACCCTGCCGGCGGGCACCGGCGAGGAGTACGACACCGTGCCCGAGCCCGCTCTGGAGATCGACCACGACGACTACGGGGTGCTCCTGCTGGACCGCACGATGGCCCACGAGGCGCGCGACGGCGCCCGCGCCACCGGCCTGCCGCACAACGAGGCGCGGCCCGCCTTCGCCTTCCGCGTCATCGACGCCCTGACGGCCCAGCTCGCGGACCGGCTGGGCGCCGATCCGTACGGCGGGCCGAACCTGCTGGGCGCCGACGACGTCGCACAGCTCGGCAAGGAGATCGCGACGAGCGGCGCGGTGCACGCCGCGATCGACACCCTGTGGCCCTCCCTCACCCCCGAGCAGCTGCTCCGGGACTTCCTGGCCGAGCCCACCCACCTGTGCGCCGAGGAGGCGGCGCTGATCCGCCGCGAGGACACCGGCTCCCCCGCGTGGACCCCGGCGGACGTACCGCTCCTGGACGAGGCGGCCGAGCTGCTCGGGGAGGACGACAGCGCCCGGCGGGCCGCGGAGGTACGGGAGCGGGAGCGGCGCGTCGCGTACGCGCAGGGGGTGCTGGACCTGTCGCAGGGCTCGGAGTCGTACGAGTTCGAGGACGAGGAGAACGAGTTCCTCGCGGCGCACGACATCGTCGACGCCGAGCGGATGGCCGAGTGGTACGAGGAGGCCGATCACCGCAGTACCGCCGAACGGGCCGCGGCGGACCGGACCTGGGCCTTCGGGCACGTCATCGTGGACGAGGCGCAGGAGCTGTCGGAGATGGCGTGGCGACTGCTGATGCGGCGCTGCCCGACCCGGTCGATGACCCTGGTCGGCGATCCGGCGCAGACGGCCGAGGAGGCCGGCTGCGGTGCGTGGGAGAGCGTCCTCGCCCCGTACGTGGGCGACCGCTGGGAGTTGGTCAGGCTGGGGGTCAACTACCGGACGCCCGCCGAGGTCATGGAGGTGGCGGCCGCGGTGCTGCGGGACCGCGATCCGTCGTTCGAGCCGCCCCGCTCGGTACGGTCCACCGGGGTGCGGCCGTGGGCGCGCGCGGCCGGGGACCTGGCGGGGGCGGCGGCGGAGGCGGTGGCGGAGGCCGTGGCGCGTGAGCGTCCGGCCGGGGGGCGCATCGCGGTGATCGCGCCGCGGGAGCTGCACGCCGGGCTGGCCGCGGTCCTGCCGGACCTGCGGGAGGGCGCCGAGCCGGACCTGACCCGGCCCGTGGTGCTCCTCGACCCGCGGCAGGCCAAGGGGCTGGAATTCGACACGGTGGTCGTGGTGGAGCCGGCCGACTTCCCGCCGAGCGACCTGTATGTGGCGTTGACCCGGGCGACCCAGTCCCTCGGCGTGGTGCACACCACCGGCCGGTTGCCGGCCGGGTTGGAGCGGGCGCCGGACGGGCTCCTGCACCGCCGCTGACGCCGCCGGCCGGGGGGCCGGCCGGCGGCGGGCGGGCCCCGGTCGCCGCCGGACGCGGTACCGGGGCCGCGGGCGGGTCAGGCGCGGACGAGCGGGCTGCGGGGATCGCTGCGCAGCGGAGCCGACAGGTCCGCGAGCGCACGCTCGATGCCGTGCAGGTGGCGCAGGGCCGGGGGCTCGGTGGCCGCGGGGCGGGCCGTCGTGGGCCGTTCCAGCTCCTGCTCGCCCGCGGTGAGCGCCTCCACGGCGGCCTCCACCCGCCAGCAGGCTGCCGCCAGCCGGGCGTCGTGCGAGGCGGCCGGGTCGGCGGCCACCGCGGCCAGGCCGCGGACCTCGCGCGCGCACTCGTCCAGCAGGGCGATGACCTGGAGGGCCCGGGCCTTGCGGGCGCGCAGCGGGCTGAGCGGGTGCACCAGCGGCGCCAGCGCCATCCGTACCCGTGCCAGCAGCAGCTCCAGTTCGGCGGCGTGCGGGGCGGGGTCGGCCGAGGCCGAACCGGCGAGGCGGGCCGCCGCTTCGCCGGTGGCCGCGTGGACGCAGCGCAGCGCGCGCTGGATCCAGGCGTGGTTGGTGGCGTGCGTGGTGACGGGGAGCACCAGGACCACGGCGAGGGCGGCTCCGAGGGCGCCGATCGCGGTCTCCTGGAAGCGCAGCAGCAGCAGGCCGGGGTGCAGCACGCCGAGCAGTCCGTAGAGCAGCCCCGCCATGACGGTGACGAAGAACATCATCCAGGAGTACGAGGGGGCAGCGGTGTAGAAGATCCCGAAGACGCACACCGCGACCAGTGCGGCGGTGGGCGCGGGCGCTCCGTGCAGCGGTACGGCGATCAGCAGGCCCGCGGCGATGCCGGCGACGGTACCGACGACACGGCGGAAGCCGCGGACGAGGGTCTCGCCCCGCGAAGCGGTGTTCACGAAGATCCACCACGCGGTGCCGACGGCCCAGTACCAGCGGTCCTCGGACAGCGCCTGCCCGATGCCGAGGGCGAAGCCGCAGGCCAGAGTGGCCTGGAAGGCCTGGCGGGTGGTGGGCCGGGCGAGGCCCGAGCCGGGCAGTCCGGGCGGAGCGGCGGGGGGCGGGGTGCGGCGCTCGATGGGCCACAGCACGTAGCGGACGGCGGCGGAGGCCAGGAGCGCCAGTGCGACGGCGGCGTACAGCTCGGGCAGCTGGCCGGGGACGGCGTGGAGGAACTGGGTGACGAAGAACATCATGAAGCCGAAGATCCCCAGCGCGTGCCCCCTCGGGCCGAAGCGCCGGGCGTAGACCCCCGCGAACACCACGGCGAGGAAGGCGGCGTCGCGGGCGAGCGGCGCCCCGTGCAGGGTGGTGGCCAGCGCCAGTACCGGGAATCCCGCGACGGGAAGGAGGGCGGTGGTGGCCCGCTGGGCGGGGACGGTCGTGTCGAGCACGGTGAAGAGGGCGAGCAGGGCCGCCAGCCCCCCGGTGAGGGAAGCGGTCCGGGACAGGCCGCACAGCTCGGCGAGGGTGACGGCGGCGGCGACGCCGATGACCGCGCGCAGCGAATTCCTGAGTCTCGAACGCCCCGGGTCCGGAGCCACGAACATCCTCTTCACGGCGGTGTGCCGCCCCCCTCGCGATGGCGCACGCCGGCCCGCTGTCGCCCGGGGGTGGGGGGCGGCGAGCGGGCACGGCGAAGGCACCGCGCTCCGGACCGGCCTCGTTGCCGTCCGGCACCGCGCGGCGCCGAATGTACATGGATACGACACAGATAAGCATCCATGGGCCCACTGGCTCAAGTCGGGAGCGCTCGGCTGGTCCATTGGCCCAGCCGATCGGGCCGCTCATCGGCCGCCGGGGTGCCATCGGACCTCCTTCCCGCCGACCGGACGGAACGGGACGCGGGCCGCTGCGTCAGACGCAGCGGCCCGCGGGAGGTGCCCGCCGGCTGTGTGGTGTGCCGCCCGCGGGTCCCGGTGGTCAGATGCCGAGGGCCCTGCGGAGGCCGAGCCGGTCGGTGCCCAGTTTGGTGAAGACGGCGGACAGCAGCTCCGAGACCGCGTGGGGGTCGATGCGCATCTCCCTGGCGATCGCCTGACCGTCGAGGCCGAGAGCGGCGTGCCGGGCCGCCGCGCTCTCCGCCACCGTCAGGGCGTCCCGTTCGGAGGAGTAGAGACGCCGGGGACGCAGGCCCGCCGACGCGAGCTGGGCCCGGGCGCGGCTCGCGAGCGCGTCGGCACCGCAGGCCGTGGCGGTCTCCATGCCGCGGTACAGCTGCTGGGCGGCCCGGTGCGGATCGCCCATGGTGTGCAGCGCCGTGCCGTGGTCGACGAGCGCGTGGGCGAGTTCGCAGGCGGCCGGGGACTGTTCGAGGTGCTCCACCGCCTCCTGGAGCAGGACGACCGCCTGGGAGGGGTCCGCGGCCGTCGCGGCGACGCGCAGGGCGTGGCCGATCACGCTGGACGCCCCGAAGGACCGGGCGCGTGCCACCGCTTCGTTCGCCGTGGCCCGTGCCTGTCCCGGATCGTGGGTCACCTGGGCGAGGGCCAGGTCGAGCTGCCAGGGGCTCCACGACGGGTTTCGCGTGCCGCGGAGGTCGAGGCGCTTGCCCGCCGCGGTGAGGTGCCTCTCCGCGTCGTCGATCCGGCCCTGGGCCAGGAGGAGCTTGCCCCATACGGCCTGGGGGTCGGGGTAGACGACGGCCTTGGGGAAGCCGTCCGCCAGCTTGTAGCTACGGGCGACCTGCGCGGCCTCGGTGACGTTGCCGCGGGCGAGCAGCGTCTCGATGAGGGTGCCGACCGCGTACCACTGGGCCGGGATGCCGTGTCCGATGCGGTCGGCGATCTGCAGACCGTTGCGGACGAAGTCCTCGGCCTCGGCGAGCCGTCCGCGCCGGTACCGGACGTAGCCGAGCAGGGTGTAGACGAACGACAGGTGCGCGCCGCGCCAGCCCTTCTCCTCGAACTCCACGATGGCGCTGTTGAAGAGCTCCTCGGCACGGCCCGGCTGGTCGCAGTACATGAGGGTGACGGCGCCACGACGGCCGGGACCTCGAAGCCGAAGTCCTGGTCGGTCCAGCTGAGGCCGCCGGTCAGCGCCTGGTCGGCGTAGTCCAGGGAGACCGCGACGGGTTCGCCGCGCATGGCGGCGTCCCAGGACCGCAGCCCGAGGATGTGGCGCTCGGCCAGGCCGCGGCCGGTGAGCCGCTTGGCGAACTGGGAGAGCAGCCGGGACCGGGCGGGTGAGTTCTCCTCGTCGAAGCGGACCGAGTTCCACTTGAACTGTTCGGCCTGCATCCGCAGCCGGGTGCGGGAGCTGGTGGCGCCGCGGGCCTCTTCGGCCAGGAGCTCGGCGGCCGCCCCCAGCTGACCGGTGTGCGCGAGCGCCTGGGCCAGCCGGTACGTGATCGCCTCCCGCAGGCCCTGTTCGGTCTTGGGCTCCTCCAGCGCGGTCCTGAGCTGGTTGATGGTGGTGCCGGGATCGTGCAGGAGGTTGGCGGAGCCGAGCTCGAAGAGCACCTCGGCCCGGTCCTCGACGTCCGGCGGTTCGCGCAGCGCCCGCGCCAGGTAGCGCCGCGCCGCGTCGGGCGCGCCCGCGGAGAAGCTCTCGCGCGCCGCCTGGCGCAGTTGCTGCACGACCCAGGGATCGCCGTCGGGGTGCATCTCCAGCAGGTGGCGGGCTGCGGCCGCGGCTCCGTGCCCGTCGTCGACCAGGGCCTGGGCGGCCATCCCGTGCATGGCGACGCGCACACCGGGCGGGATGGACCGGTAGACGGCGGTGGCGATGAGGGGGTGGAAGAACTCCACCACGTCCGTGCGGCGCAGGCTGGGGAGGACGGTCAGGATGCGGGCCGTGTGCAGTTGGTCGATGGCCTCGGCGGTCTGTGCCTCACCGAGGGCGGCGACGCTCCCGACGATGCCGGTGGGAATCCCCGTGCCCAGGACCGCGGCGGCCCAGGCGAGCCGGACGGTGGACGTCCCGAGCTGCTCCATGCGCTCGATCAGGCCGCTGCCCTTGACGGCGGAGGCGAGGTCCCGCAGCTGCGGGATGTTTTCCTGGTGCGGCTTCAGCCCTCGGTCGCGGCCCTTCATGGCCAGCTCGACGACCTCGAAGGGGTTGCCGCCGGTGATCGCCCAGCACTCCCGGCAGAACACGTCGTCGGCGTTCTCGCCGAGGGTGTCGCGGACGATGCGCGCCACCGCGCCGGTGCTGAGCGAGGCCAGCTCGTGCGGCCGGGTTCCCTGGCGGCCCATCAGGGCGCGCAGGGAGGCGGCGTCGGCGGGGATCTCGTCCGGACGGCAGGCCACCATGATCAGCATGGCCAGTTCCTCGGCCCGGGCGGCGAAGGCGGTCAGCCACGCCAGGGACTCAGCGTCCGCCCAGTGCGCGTCGTCGAGGACCAGGACCACCGGGGCGCTGCGGACCGTCAGATGGGTGACGACCCAGTCGAGGCCGTCGCGCACTCCCTGCGGGTCGGGCGCCGCCGGCCCCTTCGGGGCGGCCGTCAGGCCGAGGGCCGGGGCGATGATGCCGTACCAGTTGCCGAGGACGTCGCGGCGTTCCTCCTCGGTCATCGCGGCGAACGTCGGCTGGATGAGCTGGCGCATCACGTGGAACGGCACCTGCCGCTCCTGCTCGCCGCCGCGTGCGAAGAGCACGGTGCAGCCGCGCTCGACTGCGTGCCGCCGGGCCTCGGCCAGCAGGGTGGTCTTGCCTATCCCACCCGATCCCGCGAAGGTCAGTACGCCTCCGCGGCGCGTGGCCGAACCGTTGTCCGGAACGCCGAAGAGATCGTCCACCGAGCGGTGGATCGCCAGAATTTCGGATTCCCGTTCGAGCAGTGGCTGGGGAGCCCGCCCTTTGGGTTCCGTGACATGTGACATTCCTGCCCCCTCCTGCGCGTGCGGCCGAGTGTACGGCCCGGGGGCGAGATGTTGCTGCTTAAAGTTATTATTGCGGCATCTCGCCAATCCTTACGAGGGTAATCCTGTAGCCTCTGCCGACTTCCGTGCGGGGCAGTGCCAAAGGTTGGCGGGAATCACCCTCCGACAAGCGGGCTCGATCGGATTCCGTCACCGGCGCGGGACGGGAATCATGGGGAGCTCACTGGGCTGGGGTATCCCCGCAGGCACCTCGCGCACCGTCACTCCCGGAGCGGGGGCGAGGTGCCACCGGGTGGCCACGGTCGCCAGCGCGGTCAGGATCTCCGCCACCGCGAAGGAATCGCCGATGCACTTGTGCTGGCCCGCGCCGAACGGGACGTAGCGGTGGTCGCGCGGCCGGTCCTTGGCGCCCTCCTGCCACCGGTCCGGATCGAAGACCGCGGGGTCGCGGAACAGCGCCGGGTCCCGGTGCAACGCGTAGGGGCTGTAGGCCACTTCGGCTCCGGCCGGGATCGAGACGCCGCCCAGGGTGAGGGGGGCCAGCGACCGCCGGGTGAAGAGCAGGGGCGAATGCAGCCGCAGCGCCTCCTGGAAGACGCTGTTCGCGTACGTCAGTTTCGCGAGGTCGTCGGGGCGGACGGAGCGCGTGCCCACCACCGCGTCCACCTCGGCGTGCAGACGCGCCTCCACCTCGGGGTGGCGCCCCAGTTCGTGGAAGATCCAGGCCAGCGTGGTCGCCGAGGTCTCCGTACCGGCGAACATGATGGCGATCACCTCGTCGCGCACCTGCTCGGCGCTCATCGCCGCCCCCGTGTCGGCGTCCACGCTGGACAGCAGCAGGGAGAGGAGGTCGTGACGGTCCTCCTCGTCGGCGCCGTACTGCGCGATCACCTCGTCGATGATCCGGCGCAGGCGCGCCGCGGCCGCGTCGAACCGCCGGTTGAGCGGGATCGGCAGCCGGTCCAGCGACTTGGGCATGACCGCGCGTACGAGCATGCCCTCCAGGACGACGGGCAGCGACCGGTGCACCTCCGCGACGGCGGGCCGGCTCAGATCGCCGGAGAAGATCATCTCGGCGACCGAGGACAGCGCGTACCGGCGCGTCTCGGTGACCATCGAGACCTCCCGGCCCGCGGTCCACGACGCGGCCATCTCCTCCGCCTGCCGGCTCATCACCTCGGCGTACTCGGCGATGTGGTTCCGGTGGAAGGCCGGCTGGATCATGCGGCGCTGCTTGCGGTGGAACTCGCCGTCGGTGGTGACGAGGCCGTTTCCGAACATGGGGCGAAGCCGGTCGAAGACCCGGCCGCGGCCGAACTTCTGCGCCTGCTGGACGAGTACGGCGTGCACGTGGTCCGGGCTCGTGAGGACGTGGACCGGCCAGGTGCCTATGTCGAGCCGTACGATCTCGCCGTGCTCCCGCAAGGACTCCAGGAACGCGATCGGCTGCCGCCACAACTGCAGCACGTGGCCCAGGACCGGTAACCGGCCCGGAGCCGCCGGGGCGTTGACCGCTGGTGCCGGATCCTCGAGATGTGCCATGGACCGACTCCCCGTCATGCCACCGAGACCAGATCCGGGCGGGTGTAGGCAGACTCCAGCCCGGCAGCGAACCGTTCGTCGCTGTACCGCGTGCACTCGTAACGCTGCCACAGATCCGCGCCGATCATCCAGTCTTCGTAACTCCGCACGCATCGGGAGACCGCTGCACGCAGGGCCGGATCCGCCACCGGATCGGCGTCCAGGGTCCGGAACAGCCGCCGCTCCGCGGCCAGGTACTCCTCTATGCGGGCCTGGATGCGGCCCTCGACCGAGCGGACCGCGTCGGAGAGCGAGCACCCCTCCCAGGAGGAGATGAGCGAGACGAGGTTGTTGTTGTCCCCGCAGGACAGCTCCTTCGGCAGGGAGAACACGTCGTTCCCCCAGGAGATCACGTCCAGCGCGCTCGCGATGAGTTCACGGAAATCGGGGAGGTCGCGGACCTCCTGCGGGAGGTCGACGCCCAGTCCGGCCTCCACCATGTCCATCATCGGCAGCAACTGGGAGCTGTGGCGCCGCATCAGGACGTAGTCCTCGACGTCCGGGCGTCCGCCAGCGCCGCGGTTGCCCGCCTCCTGGTCCAAGGAGTGCAGCATGAGCGCGACATGGGCCCGGTAGCGGGCCGCGGTCCCCGCGGACATCCCGGCCGTGATGCGGTCGCACAGCTCGATGAATCCGTTGACCAGCGGATTCCGGCGCGATTGCGGGCTGCCGGTCCGCCCCGTCTCCAGGTGCTCGGTGATCGCGGCGGTGACGGGCCGCCACGCGGCGACCTCGCCCGTCCTGATGAGGTGGTCGTGCTGGTCGTCCAGGACGAACGACCAGGCCATCCACTCGGCGAGCAGCACGATGCGCTCGTACGGCACGTCACCGCTCACCCGGCCCGCGAGATGGCCGCAGCCGATGCCGGAGAACTGCTCCACGGCCTCGGTGACGAGCTCGTGGCGTACCACCCACTGGGTGGCCTCCGCATTGGCCCGGGCGGCCAGCGGATGCTTGGAGTTCCCGAAGGGGAGGTGGAAATCGGGAACGGAGAAAGAGTTGAGCTGGGTCATTGATCCCCCAAGAAAAAGAGCCTGATTCACCAATAACCGCTCAATATGACATCGCGACCGCCGCGACCCGCAACCACCCCTCCGACGCAGCACCACCGTGGCGGCGCGCTGCGGCCGCCGGAGCGAAGCGGTCGCGGAGCGACCAGATCCCGCCGACGGACGACCACATCAGGCCACCCGTGTAAGTAATTAACCCTCAGAGCGCAGCGCACTGTCAATGTAGGATGAGAGAAGATACTGAATTCATCCTGAAAATACCGAACGTGTATCCATTCGGAATATGCGCGCGGCATGGTCGGGCTGCCGCGCGGGGGCGCCGACCGCATGGACCGGGCCGTCCGGGAGGGGTGGGGCATGGTCGAGCGCCGTCCGGAGGACCCGGATGACGGCCGGGAGGCCGATGTCCTGGGGAGCTACCTGGAGGTCCTGCGGGGGCGCCTGGAGGGGGAGCACTTCGAGGCGGTGGTCCGCGCCGTCCACACCACGTGCGCCCTGCTCGGAGAAGGCCTCGGGAAAGGCTCCCGGGCCGTGCTCCCGGTGGCCGCGGAGGGCCTGCTCGCCCCCGAGCTGCAGCGCGAGTACCTGTCCCTCATGGCGGTCATGATCACGGGACACCTCGACCACCGGCTGGTCGAAGTGGCCGCCCCCGGGGGCGGTACCGGCTGGGCGGTCGTGGAGAACACCCCCGTCCGGCGGGTGGAAGGGCCGGCGGACCCCGGCCGCGGAGCGGCCGGCGGCGGTCCCCCGCAGGACACCGCGGAGACGGGCCACCGGCCCCGCCGCGCTCCCGGGTTCCGCCCGGGGCGACCGGTGGCCTCGGCGGGCAGCGCTTCCGTCGCGCCGGGCAGGTGTGGCACGGACCCGCATTCGACTCCGTCCACACCGGTCACGCGGGAGGCGTTTTCCGACACGGGCGACGCCCCGGTCCTTTCCGCAGGGTCGAGCGCCGTCCGGGACGCGGATTTCGCGTGAATGCGCGGGCGCGGCAATTCCGTCGGCCCACCGTGTATGCCGACCGCCCGCATGCGGCGCCGCGAGGCCGGTCCCGCGCACTTCGCGATATCCACGACGGAAGGCGCCGTGGCCCTTTCCGCGCGGGCGTTCCTGTTCGAACGGGTCGGCCGCTCGGAGGTCAGCCGGGCGGGGCGGCCTCGGTCGGCACGCACAGGACGGGCACCGGTGACAGGTGCAGCAGCTTGTGCGGCGTGGACCCGAGCAGGGCGCCGCGGATGGGGCTGTCACCCCAGCTGCCGACGATGATGACCCGCGCACGGTGGCGCTCGGCGGCCGCGAGCAGCGCCTGGGCGGGCTTGTCGTCGACCACCTCGACCGTCGAGGGCACGCCGGCCTCGTCGGCGGCCTCCACCGCGTGGGACAGGGCGCTGCGGCCCGCCTGCCGGACGGCTTCGCGGTGGGCCCGGTACTCCTCGCCGCCGGGGCCCGGGGCAGCGGCTCCGTAGACGAGGACCAGGGGCTCGCCGAAGGCCGCCGCCACCTCCAGCGCCACGTGCAGGGCCCGCTCTGCGCCGGGCGATTCGTCGTACCCCAGGACGACGGACATCGGGCCTCCTCAGGTTGGTTCGCGCGTGCCGTGTACGAGGTCCGGGTCGGCCACGCCGCGCCGCTCCTGCCAGAACCTGCCGTCGCGCAGCCGCCAGAAGCACATGACGAGCACGCCCACGACGGCGATGGCGATGCCGATGACCAGCGGCGGCCCCAGCCCGAACCAGGAGACCCCGCTCGCGGAGTTCTCCGGGTCGGACATGTCGGCGACCGACTCCACCAGCAGCCAGGCCAGCAGCCCGGCCCCGAGCAGCGGTCCGGCGCCGATGAGCACGAAGTTGTGCAGGTTCTCCAGGAGGTGGCGGCGGTAGTAGATCGCACAGGCCAGCCCGGTGAGCGCGTAGTAGAACGCGATGAGCAGGGAGAGCGCGGTCAGCGAGTCCAGCAGCGCGTTCTCGCTGATCTGGTTGACCACGAGGTACCAGCCGATCGCGATGCCGGCCACCCACCACGTGCTCACGTCGGGCGTGCGGAACCGCGGGTGGATGTGTGCGAGCGGCGGGGGCAGGGCGTGGCGCCGGGCCATGGACAGGGCGGTCCGGGACGCCGGGATGATCGTGGTCTGCGTGGAGGCCAGCGCGGAGGTGCAGACGGCGAGGAGGACCACCCAGTCCCAGCCGCCCATGACCTCGTGGGCGAGGACCGCGAAGACGGCCTCCTCCTCCCCCGCGTTCTCGGCGAGGAAGGCCGTACCGGCGTAGGCGACGACGGCGAAGCCCACCGAGAGGTAGGTCACCAGCAGCACCACGGTCGACCAGATGCCGGCCTTGCCCGGTGCCGTGGCCGAGTCCTCGACCTCCTCGGTGAGGTTGACCGCCGACTCCCAGCCCCAGTAGATGAACACGCCGAGCAGCAGACCGCCGGTGAGGGCGGCGCCGCCGGCCCCGAAGGGGTTGAGCCAGGCCGCCGAGGGCTTGATCGCGTCGAGGGTGCCGGTGCCCGCGTAGACGCGGTAGAGGGCCACCACGGCGAAGACCAGCAGGAAGAAGACCTGGGCGAGGATCAGGACGTTCTGCAGCTTGGCGGACATCTCGGTGCCGATGACGCAGACGGCGGTCATGGCGAGGATCACCAGCACGGCGAGGGTCTGGCGGATCAGCGCGTCGGTGGCCCAGCCGTCGAGACCCGCGGCGAGCAGGCCGAAGTGGACGGCCACGTCGGCGAGCGAGCCGATGACGAGCACACCGGTCATGGCGATCGCCCAGCCGCCGAGCCAGCCCGCCCAGGGCCCCATGGCCCGGGTGACCCAGGAGAAGGTCGTCCCGCAGTCCTGGTCGACCTTGTTGAGGTAGTAGAAGGCCGCGGCGATCAGCAGCATCGGCACGAAGGAGGCCAGCATCACGCCGGGGGCGTAGATCCCGGCCAGCGCCACGATCGGGCCGATCACGGCGGCCAGCGAGTACGCGGGCGATGTGGAGTTCAGGCCGATGACGAGCGCGTCGAGGAACCCGATCGCGTTGGCCTTCAGCCCCGCTTCAGGGATTCCGGTCTCCGGTCCGCCACCACTGCCCGCACCGTCGTCGTGGGCCATGTACGCATCGTCGCCCCGGCTCCGCCCGCGCGCGAGGCGGGACGGCCGGCGGGGTCAGGGGCGGGTGTTCCAGCCGGCGATCACGGGCAGGCCGTGTTCCGTGGAGAGCATGCTGACGGTGCCGGTGCGCAGCAGGAACAACCGGCCCTCCTCCGGTGCGAGGCGCAGGTAGCGGGCCGTGAGGACGCGCAGGAAGTGGCCGTGGGCCACCAGCACGGCATCCCCCGCGTCCGCGCGGAGCACCGGGGCGATCCGGTCCAGGACCCGGTCCGCCCGCTCGCCCACCTGGGCGGCGCTCTCGCCCGGATGCGCGGCGTCGCCGGCCGGGACGCCGTCGGTCCACAGGGACCAGTCGGGTGCCGTCCGGCGGATCTCGGCGGTGGTGACCCCCTCGTAGCCGCCGTAGTCCCACTCGTACAGGTCGGGATCGGTCACGCCGCCGGTGAGGCCGGCGAGCTGCGCGGTGGCCACGGCCCGCCGCAGCGGGCTGGTCAGCACGAGCGCCGGGCGCCGGTCCTGGAAGTACGGGGCGAGCGAGACGGCCTCCTCGACCCCGCGTGCGGTCAACGGTACGTCGGTGCGCCCCGTGTGCCGCCCGTTGGCGCTCCACTCGGTCTCACCGTGCCTCACCAGCAGCAGGTCGCTCATCCTCCGGACCCTATGCCCTGCCGACCGTCCGGCATGTCGGCGCCCCCCGGCCGCGGGGACCTGTCACTCTCGGGCGCCATGGAACCACGCGCGGGCCGGATGAGGCCCCGGAACCGGGCTCCCCGGGCGTCCCGGAAAATCGATGCGAAAACGCTGCGAGTTGGCCCCGCGGGTCGCGCTGGCGAGGCTCGGGCCATGGACGACGAGGAGCGTGAGGAACGCGTCACGGCCGGTTTCACGGCGGGTGACGAGGGCTGCATGGAGGCGGTCTACCGGCGCTGGCGGCCCCTGGTGCACTCCCTGGCCCGGCGGTCGCTGGGCGACGAGCGGGAGGCGGAGGACGTCACCCAGCAGGTCTTCCTGGCCGCCTGGCGCGGCCGGAACGGCTACCGGCCGGGGCCCGGCGGCCTGGGCGCCTGGCTCACCGGCATCACCCGGCACAAGGTGGCGGACGCCCTGGAGGCGCGGACCCGGCGGGCACGGGCGGCCGCGGCGGCGGCCCGCGCCTTCCCCGCCCTCGTCCCGCGCCCCGGCGGGCACGCCTGGCCGGAACCGGAGCCGGAGCGGGTCGTGGACCGGGTCACGGTCCTGGGGGAACTGTCGCGCCTGCCCTCGGCGCAGCAGCGGGTCCTGCACCTGGCCTTCTACGGGGACCTCACCCAGACCCAGATCGCGGCCCGCACCGGTCTGCCCCTGGGCACCGTCAAGAGCCATATGCGGCGGGCGCTGCACGGGCTGCGCCAGTCGCTGGAGGCGCGCCCGCTGCCAGCGCAACGATGACGTCGACGCCCGAGCGCAGCCCGAACAACCGCTCGGTGCGCGGGTCCTGGACCCCCGACGCCCAGCCGGGACCTGCGAGCAGCAGGGCGGAGTGCCCGCGGGCGCCGCGCAGCCCCCACTCGATGGCGGCCACCGACCGCACCAGGGCACGGTCGGCCGTCACCCGGGACTGGGACCACAGCACCACGGCCCGCGGGCCGGTGCGCCGGACGGCGTCGTGCAGCGCCTCCGCGGGCAGTGCCGCGCCGAACATCCGGACGGACAGGCCGCGTTCGCCGAGTGCCGCGGCCAGCGCCTCCATCGGCAGGCTGTGCTGCTCGCCGGGGACGCAGGCCAGCAGCACCGGCGGGACGCCCGGCCGGCCCGGCGCGGTCCGGACCCGGCGCAGGGCCGAGGAGACGTACCAGGACAGCAGGTGCTCCACCTCCACGTAACGCTCCCCGGCCGAGGCCCACTTGCGGCCCACCGCGTGCAGGGTGGGCGCGATGACCTCCTCCCACGCGGTGACGAGGCCGTGCTCCGCGAGGGCGGCGTCCAGCAGTTCCTCCACGGCGGGCGCGTCCAGTCGTACGGCGGCCCGCGCGAGCCCCCGGCACTCCGGGCGGACCTCGCCCAGGGGAAGGGAGTTGGGTCCGCCGGGGGCCCGGGCCGGCTCCGATCCCCCGACCGGGGCCGCGGGGAAGGCAACCCGGGTGTCCCGGGCCGCGTCCCGGGCGGCGCGGGCGGCCTCGGCCGGCGGTACGCCCTGCGCGGTGAGCCGGCACATCAGTTCCAGGCGGGCGATGTCCTGCGGGGTCCAGCGGCGGTGGCGTCCGTCCTCGCGGCGGGCCGGGCCGATGGCGTACCGGCGCTCCCAGGAGCGCAGGGTGGTGGGCGAGACCCCCAGGCGCCGGGCGACGGCTCCGGTGCTCAGCGGGGCGTCGGGGAGGTCCTGCGGCGGTGTGGTCGGCGGCACGGTGCGCACCCGCTCACGATACGTCCGGCGCCGGACGGGGTGTGCTCACGCGTTACCCCGTCCCTGCCGGAAGCGGTCGAGGCCGTCGGAGAGCTCCACCAGCGGCTCCGGGTAGTCGTACCGCGCCCGCTCCGCGCCCTGGAGCCGCCAGGGCTCGTGGACGCGCGGGGCGGCGAGCCCGGCGAGCTCCGGCACCCAGCGGTGCACGTACGCGCCGTCGGGGTCGTAGCGCTGGCCTTGGCGGACCGGGTTGAGGACGCGGTTGGGCCGGGTGTCCGTACCGGTGCCGGCCACCCACTGCCAGTTGAGCTGGTTGTTGGCGAGGTCCCCGTCCACGAGGAGCTCCAGGAAGTGGCGGGCTCCGACCCGCCAGTCCACGTACAGGGTCTTCGCCAGGAAGCTCGCGGCGACCAGCCGGCCGCGGTTGTGCATCCAGCCCTCGTGGCGCAGCTGGCGCATCGCGGCGTCGACCACGGGGTAGCCGGTGCGGCCCTCCTTCCACGCCTCGGTCTCCTCCTCGGCGGCGGGGCCGGTGCGCCAGTGGTCCTGGCGGGTCCGGTAGTCCTGGTGGGCCGCCCGGGGCCGGGCGGCCAGCACCTGGTGGTGGAAGTCGCGCCAGCACAGCTGCCGGACGAAGGCCTCGGCGCCGGGGCCCCCGGCGGCGCGGGCGCGGTGCACGGCCTCGGTGGGCGAGAGGGAGCCGAAGTGCAGGTGCGGGGAGAGCCGGGAGGTGGCGTCGCCGGCCAGGTCGTCGTGGACGTCCTCGTAGCGCGCGATGCCGGAGCGCAGCCAGGTGCTCAGGAGCCTGCGGGCCTCGGTCTCGCCGCCGCGGGCGAGGCCCGGTGAGGCGCCGGTGACGGCGCTGCGCGCGGGGAGCGGCTCGGAGCCGACGCCGTCGGGGACGCGGACGTCGCGCGGGGCGCTGCCGACGGGCCGCAGCGGCGTGTCGGCCCAGCGGCGGGAGTAAGGGGTGAAGACGGCGAAGTGGTCGGACCCGGCGGGGGTGACGGCTCCGGGGGCGACGGCGTTGACCACCATGTCGTGCACGTACAGCCGGCGCCCCTCGGCTTCGAGGGCGGCGCGCAGGCGTTCCTCGCGGGCGTGGGCGTAGGCGCTGACGCCGGCGGACATGTGGACCTCGTCGGCGTCGGTCTCCCGGACGAGGGCGGCCGTCTCGGCGACGACGTCGCCGGAGCGCACGACCAGGCGGCCGCCGCGTTCGCGCAGGCCGGAGTCGAGGTCGGCCAGGCAGTCGGCGAGGAACGCCTGCCGGTTGGGCGAGGCGAAGCCGGGGGCGGCCTCGACGGCGCGGTCGCGGATGAAGAGGGGAACGATCCGGTCGCTGGAGGAGAGGGCCGCGCGCAGCGGCGGATGGTCGTGCAGGCGAAGGTCGGACGTGTACAGGACCACCGCGACGTTCATGGGCTCTCGCTCCGCGTCAATGCTGTGGGGGACGGCTGTCTACGGGTACTTCGGGGACGGGATTCCGATCGGATGCGGCGGGGTCCTGCGGGCGGTCCCGGCGTTCGGCCGCGCGGGCGATGTTGCGGGCCATGCCGCCGAAGACGAGGGCGTGGAAGGGGGAGACGCTCCACCAGTACATGTGTCCGAGGAGCCCGTGGGGGTGGAACAGGGCCCGCTGCCGGTACCGGGTCCGGGTCGTGCCGGGACCCGGCGCCCCGTTGACGGGCGTAGGACCGGCCGGGGCGGCCGACGGGGCACCGGTCGGGGCGGCCGCGCCCGGGGTGGCTGCCGAGTGGGGTTCCGCTCCGGCGGCGGGGGCCCGCGCCGGTTCGCCCTCCCCGTCGGAGGCGGCCCGGCAGGGCTCGGCGTACATCTCCAGCCAGGCCAGGCCCGGCAGCCGCATCTCGGCGCGCAGGCGCAGCAGGCGGCCCGGTTCGATCTCCTCCACCCGCCAGAAGTCGAGGGAGTCCCCGACCCGCAGCCGGGCCGCGTCGCGCCGCCCGCGGCGGATGCCGACACCGCCGGCGAGCCGGTCCAGCCAGCCCCGTACGGACCAGGCCAGCGGGAGGGAGTACCAGCCGTTCTCCCCGCCGATGCCCTCCACCACCCGCCACAGCGCCTCGGGCGAGGCGTCGACGTCCCGTTCCCGCTCGTCGGAGTAGAGACTGCCGCCGGCCCAGTCCGGGTCGGTGGGCAGCGGGTCGCTCGGGGCGCCCGGTACGGAGGCCGAGGACCACCGGGTGTCCACCTTGGCCTCCCGCACCCGCCGCAGGGCCAGCACGAGGGCCTGGTCGAAGCCGATGGGGGCGCCCTGCGGGTCGGGGACGTACCGGGCGATGTCGTGCTCGGCGCAGACCACCTCGTGGCGCAGGGACTCGGCCAGCGGCCGGGCCAGCGCCCGCGGCACCGGGGTGACCAGGCCGATCCAGTGGCTGGACAGCCGGGGGGTCAGCATCGGGACCCTCAGGATGAGCCGTTTGGGCAGCTCCGCCACCAGCGCGTAGCGGCGCATCATCTCCTCGTACGTGAGCACGTCCGGGCCGCCGATGTCGAAGGCCCGGTCGACCTCGGGCGGCATGGTGGCGCTGCCGACGAGGTAGCGCAGGACGTCCCGGACGGCGATGGGCTGGCAGCGGGTGCCGACCCAGCTCGGGGTCACCATGACGGGCAGCCGCTCGGTGAGGTAGCGCAGCATCTCGAAGGAGGCCGAGCCGGAGCCGATGATGACGGCGGCGCGCAGCACGGTGGCCGGGACCGCGCCCGCGAGGAGGATCTCGCCGACCTCGGAGCGGGAGCGCAGGTGCGGGGAGAGCTCCCGGGCCGGGATGCCGTCGGGGATGAGGCCGCCGAGGTAGACGACACGGCGCACGCCGGCCGCGTGGGCCTGTTCGGCGAAGATCCGGGCGGCGGCGCGGTCGCGCTCCTCGAAGCCGGAACCGCCGCCGAGGGCGTGGACCAGGTAGTACGCCACGTCGATGCCCTGGAGGGCGGCCGCGACCGACTCCGCGTCGGTGGCGTCGCCGGCCACGACCTCGGCCCGGCCGGCCCAGGGGTGGTCGCGCAGTTTCGCCGGGGTCCGCGCCAGGCAGCGGACCCGGTGTCCGGCGTCGAGCAGTTCGGGCACCAGTCGGCCGCCGATGTAGCCGGTGGCTCCGGTGACCAGGCAGTTCAGGCCCGTCATGGCTGTCTCCGCTCCGTGTCGTCCCGTACGTGTCTTCCGGTGGGCGGGCCCGATCGGATGCGCCGCTCCCCCGTCCCGCGCCCGCGAACCGCGTGTCCCGGCCCGGGACCGGTGCCGCTACCGACACTCACACCGGACGGCCGGAAGCACCACCGGAAGTACCGCGGGAAGGTCCAGCGGAGGCACTGGCCGGAGCACGGTCGCAGCGCGGTCGCAGCACGCCGTTCCCGGGGGCGTCGCGGTGCGGTGCGGTGCGGTGCCGTCCGGACGGCGGGCGCGGCCGGGGCTCGGGGGGCGTTGGTACAGTCGCCGCATGGCGGTGGACGAGCTCGACACCAAGATCCTGCGCCTGCTGATCGAGCAGCCGCGCACCAGCGTGCGCGAGTACGCACGCCTCCTCGGTGTCGCGCGCGGCACCCTGCAGGCCCGGCTGGAACGCCTGGAGCGGACCGGGGTGATCACCGGCACCGGTCCCGTGCTCTCCCCCGCCGCGCTCGGGCATCCGGTGCTCGCCTTCGTGCACATCGAGGTCACGCAGGGCCACCTGGACGACGTGGGGGACGCCCTGGCCGCCGTGCCGGAAATCATCGAGGCCTTTTCGATCACGGGCGGCGGAGACCTGCTGACGCGCGTCGCGGCCCGCGACAACGCGCACTTGGAAGACGTCATCCAGCGCCTGATCCAGCTCCCCGGGGTGGTCCGCACCCGTACCGAGGTCGCCCTGCGCGAGCGGGTGGCGCACCGGCTGCTGCCGCTGGTCGAGTCCGTGGGGCGGGCCGCGCGCACCACCTGACAGAATGGTCTAGACAGGACACGACCGGCAGGACGGGCACAGCGGATGTTCTCCGTCATATTCGATCTCGACGGCACCCTCGTGGACAGCGAGCCGAACTACTACGAGTCCGGGCGCCGCACCCTGGAACGGCACGGCGTCCCGGACTTCACGTGGGAGCAGCACTCCCGCTTCATCGGCATCGGCACCCTGGAGACCCTGGAGATCCTCAAGGCCCGGTACGGGATCGCGGCCCCGGTGGAGCAACTGCTTGCCGAGCAGAACGCCGCCTACCTGGCGCTGGCCCGCGCCCGGACCGAGGTCTTCCCCGAGATGCGCGCGTTCGTGGAGCGCCTGCACCGCGCCGGCGTGCCGATGGCGGTGGCCTCCGGGTCCTCGCGGGAGGCGATCGACGCCGTGCTGGCCGGCACCGGCCTGGACGCGCAGCTGACCACCGCGGTCTCCGCCGAGGAGGTCGCGCACGGCAAGCCGGCGCCGGACGTGTTCCTGGAGGCGGCCCGCCGGCTCGGCTCCGAGCCGACGGACTGCGTGGTCGTCGAGGACGCGGCGCCGGGTGCGCTGGCCGCGCGTGCGGCGGGCATGGACTGCGTGGCGGTGCCCTACGTGGCGGCGACGGCGCACGATCCGGCCTTCGCGGACGTCGGGCTCCTCTTCCCGGGCGGGCAGGGCGAGTTCAGCGCCGAAGCCGCGCACGACTGGCTGACGGCACGGCGGACCGGCTGAGCGGCTGGGCGGCTGCGCGGCTGGGCCAGGGGGCCGGGCGCCGAGCCTGCTGACGGCGCGGCGGGGACCGGGGCCGGGCGCTGGGGCCTGGCGCTGGGGCCGGGCGCTGGGGGCGGGCGCTGGGGGCGGGCGCTGGGGGCGGAACCGTCCGGCGCGCTCCCCTGGTGCCCGGCGCGGTCCGCTGCCACCATGCCCGGGTGACCGCCACCCTGCTGCCGCCCCCGGGCGCCGAGCGCGGACCGCGCCGGTGGCCCCTCCTCGGCAATCTCCCCGCCTTCGCCCGCGATCCGCTGGGCTTCTTCGAGTCCCTGCGGGACGACTACGGCGACTGGGTGCCGTGGGCGCTGGGTCCCCGGCGCAATGTGCTGGTCTCCCGCCCCGAGCACGCCGGCGAACTGCTCGGCGCCGTCGAATCCTCCTTCAAGCCGACCGAACTGGGTTGGGCCTTCCGCCAGTTACTGGGCAACGGAGTGGTCGTCGCCACCGGGGACGACTGGCGCCGCAAACGGGCGCTGGTCCAGCCCGCGGTGCGGCCGCGCCAGGTGCGCGCGTACGCCGCCACCATGGTGGAGTGCGCGGACGCGCTGGCCCGCGGTTGGAGCGACGGGCAACGGATCGACGTGCACCGGGAGATGGCCGGGCTCACCCAGCGGATCGCGGTGCGCACGCTGTTCGGGAGTGACGCAGCGGGCCGGGAGGCTCCCATCAGCGCGGCCATGGCCACGGCGCAGCGCGAGCTGGGAGCCGAGTTCCGGGGGCTCACGCTCTTCCTGCCGCCGTGGGTGCGGACCCCCGGTCGGCGCCGGATGCGGGCGGCGGTGGCGGTCCTGGACCGGGAGATCGAGCACGTCGTACGAGAGCACGAGGCGGCCTCGGCGGCCGGGGCGGAGCGGGACGACCTGCTGGGCCGACTGCTCGCCGCCCGCGACGAACAGGGCGGCCCGCTCTCCCGCAGAGAACTGCGGGACGAGTCCATCACCCTCTACATAGGCGGCCACGAGACGACCTCCACCACGCTGACCTGGGCCTGGCAACTGCTGTCGGGGGCGCCCGCGGCCCTGGGCCGGCTGGCCGAGGAGCTGGACCGGGTCCTGGGCGGGCGGCTGCCGAGGTACGAGGACTATCCGAAGCTGACCTGGACGCAGCAGGTGGTCAAGGAGGCCCTGCGGCTCTACCCGCCGATCTGGCTGATCTCGGCGGTGGCCGCGGAGGGCGCGAGCATCGGCGGGCGGGCGGTGCCCGCGGGGACCTCCGTGTGGGCCAGCCCGTGGTCGGTGCACCGGGACGCGCGGTGGTTCCCCGACCCGGAGGCCTTCCGCCCCGAGCGGTGGGACGCGGACGCCCCGCATCCGGTGCCGGAACACGCCTGGTTCCCCTTCGGCGGCGGCCCCCGGGCGTGCCTGGGCGCACGGTTCGCCCTGGTGGAGGCGGCGCTCGTGCTCGCCGTGCTGGGGCAGCGGTTCCACCTGGACACGGGGGCGCGGCGGGCCGGGGTGTTCCCCGGCCTCACCCTGCAACCGGTCGGCCCGGTCCCGGCGACGCTCCGCGCAGCCCGCTCCTAGGCCGGGAGGGTCCACAACTGCCCCTGGAAACTGCCTCTTCCGGCGGAGCGCCGGGCATACCGTCCCGGTACAGGACAGCGGCGGAGCCTCCGTCGCCGACACCGGGAGAGACCTCATGAAGAAGAACAAGCTGGCAGCCGGCGGCGCCGCGGCCGTGATCGCGGTGGGCATCGCGATCACGGCGGTGGGCGCCGCGAACGCGACCGAGGCCGCGCCGAGCAGCTCCGCGCGCATCACCTCCGTGGAGCAGCTGCACCAGAACCTCGCGCAGGCCGTGGAACAGGAGCAGGCCCTCGGGCTCCAGGGCACCATCGGCGGACCCGTCGGCAAGGCGCTGGACGCCTCGCACGACGCGATCGACGGCTGACGGGCCGGGTGAGCACCGTGGGATCCGATCCGTCCGCGGCCGCGCCGGCCACCTGGTGTCCGAGCGGCGACGCCCGGTCTCCCGAGTCCGTCGTCCTCGGCGTCCGTTCGGGGAGCGACGGCCGGGTGACCTACCTCGCCGACCCGGTTCCGGCGTCCGAGGTGCTCGGCGCCGTCCCCGAGGGGATCGAGCCGACCCGCGTCCTGCGGTTTGCCTCGCACTGCGTCACCGGCTGCGCCAACCGCCGGGGCAACGACTGCACCCTGGTGGAACGGGTGCTGACGCTGCCGCCCGCGGCGGAGGACCGCGCGGTCCCACGGTGCCACCTGCGCTCTCGGTGCCAGTGGTGGCAGCAGACGGGCGTCGACGCCTGCCACCGCTGCCCGGCCATCACCACCGCGAGCTTCAAGGAGGACGAGCTGGCCACGCTGGTCGCCGACCCGTCCACGACCCCGGAGCAGCTGCAGGCCTGGATCAGCGCCTCCGCCTGAGCGGTACCCCGGTGGCGGCCGACCCTGCCGGGGCCCCGGCCTGCCGTACCCGGCGGGTGACCGGTGCCGGCCTCTCGCGGCCCGGCCGGCCGTAGCCGGGAAGTTCCCCGGGCCCCCGTCGGTTGGTAGAACCGTGAACGACATCGCACGGGACGTGGACGTGGTGGTCATCGGCGCCGGGCAGGCGGGCCTGTCCACCGCGTACCACCTCACCCGGGCGGGGGTGGACCACGTGGTCCTGGACCATGCGCCCCGCCCGGGCGGGGCCTGGCAGTTCCGCTGGCCCTCGCTCACCTACGGCAGGGTGCACGGGATGCACGCCCTGCCCGGCATGGAACTGACCGGGGCGGACCCGCTGCGGCCCTCGTCCGAGGTGGTCGGGGAGTACTTCGCCGCGTACGAGGACCACTTCGGCCTGCGCGTACGCCGTCCCGTGGACGTCTCCGCGGTGCGCGACGCGGGGGACGGCCGGCTCCGGGTGGAGACCTCCGCCGGTACCTGGTCGGCCCGGGCCCTGGTCAACGCCACCGGCACCTGGGACCGGCCCTTCTGGCCCCGCTACCCCGGCCAGGAGACCTTCCGCGGGCGCCAGCTGCACACCGCGAACTATCCGGGGCCGCAGGAGTTCGCCGGGGCGCGGGTGATCGTGGTCGGCGGCGGCACCTCCGCGGTACAGCACCTGCTGGAGATGTCAGAGGTGGCGGAGAGGACCGTCTGGGTGACTCGACGGCCGCCGGTCTTCCACGACGGAGGCTTCGGCGAGGCCGAGGGCCGGGCCGCGGTGGCCCTGGTGGACGAGCGAGTGCGCCGGGGCCTGCCTCCGCAGAGCGTCGTCAGCGTGACCGGGCTCCCGCTGAACGACGCGGTCCGCGCCGGGCTCGCCTCGGGGGTGCTGGACCGCAGAGCGCTGTTCGACCGCATCACCCCCGACGGCGCCGTCTGGGCCGACGGCGGCCGGGTCGGGGCGGACGTGATCCTGTGGGCCACCGGTTTCCGCGCGGCCGTGGAGCACCTGGCCCCGCTGCATCTGCGCGAGCCGGGGGGCGGCATCCGGGTGGAGGGGACCAGGGCCGTCCGGGACGAGCGGATCCACCTGGTGGGGTACGGCCCGTCGGCGTCCACGATCGGGGCCAACCGCGCGGGCGGCGCCGCGGTCCGCGAGCTCCGCCGCCTCCTGAACCGCGCCGCGGCGGCGACCACCGCGCTGTAGCGCGTCCGACGGGGAGGGCCGGTGACCGCCGGTGACCGCCGGAGACCCGCGGCAGGGCGGTCAGGCGGTCAGGCGGTCAGGCGGTCAGACAAGAAGGAGCCGCTGCCGGTCCGCCTTGCTGCCGTCCGCCGTCGCCGTCCGGGTGGCGAACCGCCGGTTCGCGGTCTGCACCGTGCGCGCGAGGAGGGCAGCCTGCACGCACACACCGTGCAGGCACCCGGCACGGGCGCCGACCGTACGGTCACACCTTCACCGGGGACAGTTGGACTCCCTGCGCAGCCGCGCGCACCTCTCGGGTCGACTCGGGCGCCAGCGCGGCGTCCCGGTCCCGGCGGACCAGGTCGGCGTACCGTCCTTCCGCCTTCAGCAGCTCCTCGTGCGTCCCCCGCTCGGCTATCCGGCCCGCGTCCAGGACCACGATCTGGTCGGCGTCGCGGACGGTCGAGAGGCGGTGCGCGATGGTGATGGTGGTGCGCCCCGCACTCAGGTGGTCGATGGCCTGCTGCACGGCGTGCTCGGTGCGGGTGTCGAGGGCGCTGGTGGCCTCGTCGAGGATCAGCACCGGAGGGTCGCGCAGGATGGTGCGGGCGATGGCGAGGCGCTGCTTCTCGCCGCCCGAGAACCGGTATCCGCGCTCGCCGACCAGAGTGTCGTACCCGTCGGGCAGGGAGGCGATGTGGTCGTGTATCTGGGCCGCGCGGGCCGCCTCGATGATCTCCTCATCGGTGGCGTCCGGCTTGGCGAAGCGCAGGTTGTCGGCGACCGAGGCGTGGAAGAGGTAGGTCTCCTGGGAGACCACGCCTATGGAACGGGCCAGCGAGTCGAAGTCGAGGTCGCGCACGTCCACCCCGTCGATGGCGACCCGGCCGCCGGTCACGTCGTAGAGCCTCGGCACCAGATAGCTCAGCGTGCTCTTCCCGGAGCCGGTGGCACCGACCACGGCGAGGGAGCCGCCGGCCGGCACGGTGATGTCGATTCCCTGGAGGGTCGGACCGTTCTTGGCGTCGTACGCGAAGTCCACGCCCTCCAGACGGACCTCTCCCGCGGCCCGGTCCAGCCGCACCGCGTCCTCGCGCTCGGTGATGTCCACCGGCAGGTCGAGGTACTCGAAGATGCGGGCGAAGAGGGCGAGGGAGGTCTGGATCTGCACGCCCGTGGACAGCAGGCTCACGGCGGGCCGGAACAGGCCCTGCTGGAGCGTGACGAAGGCGACCAGGGTGCCGACGGAGAGCGAGGGCGCACCCGTCTGGAGCGCGATGCCCGCGGCCCAGTAGATGAGGGCGGGCATGGCGGCCATGACGATCCCGATGGTCGACATCCGCCAGCGTCCGGCCATGCTGGAGCGCACTTCGAGACCCACGAGCTTCTCGGACTCCCGGGAGAAGGAGTCGGTGAGGGAGTCGGAGCGGCCCATCGTGCGGCCGAGCAGGATGCCGCTGACCGACAGCGACTCGGTGACGGTCGCGGCCATCGCCGCCATCTGCTTCTGGCGCTGCAGCGTGATCTTCTTGCGCTCGGTGCCGACCCGGCGGCTGATCCACACGAAGACCGGGAGCAGCAGCAGCGAGACGACCGTGAGGCGCCAGTCGAGCGCGAGCATGGCCACGATGGAGGCGATGACGGCGGTGAGGTTGGAGACGAGCGAGGTCGCGGTCGAGGTGACGGTGGCCTGCATGCCGCCGATGTCGTTGGCGATGCGGGACTGCACCTCGCCGGTGCGGGTCCGGGTGAAGAAGGCCAGCGGCATCCGCTGGAGCTGGGCGTAGACGGCGGTGCGCAGGTCGTGCATGACGCGTTGGCCGACGGTGGTGGATATGTAGGTCTGGAGCACGCCGAAGACGCTCGTGACGACGGCGGTCAGGATCATGCCGAGCGCGAGCAGGCTGAGCAGACCGGTGCGCCCCTGCGGGATCGCGACGTCGAGGATCGCCTTCAGCAGGAACGGCGAGGCGACGCCGACCAGCGAGGAGGCGCCCACCAGCAGGCCGACGACGGCGAGCCGGCCGCGGTAGGGCCGGAAGAGCGAGACGATCCGCCGCAGCTCACGCGGCTGCTCGGCCGGGGCGGGGCGGTCGGGGTCGAGGGATTCTTTCGATGGGGTCCACTTCGGTTCCTCGGGGCGCATGGGCCTCCTTCTGACGAGACTCGAATGAGCATAGCTCATTGTTACCTATACTCACAATGAATCCGGTCCTGATACTGTTCCCAGTATGAGGACACCTTCCGAGAGCGACACCACAGACGGCGTTCTCGCCGAGCAGCTGCTGCGCCTGACCCGTCGGCTCCACCGCATACAGAAGCACCACATGGAGCCGCTCGGGATCACCCCGGCCCAGGGCCGCCTGCTGCGCCTGGTGTCGCACTACGAGGGCGCGCAGCCGCCCAGGATGGCGGACCTCGCCGCCCGCCTGGAGGTCGTCCCCCGGGCCGTCACCACGCTGGTGGACGGCCTGGAGGCCGCCGGGTGCGTGCGCCGCGCCCCCGACCCGGCGAACCGGCGGGTCATACGGATCGAACTGACCGACACCGGCCGCGCCACGCTGCGCCGCCTGCGCAACGCGCGGACGGGGGCCGCGGAGGAGATCCTGGCCCCACTGACCGCTGAGCAGCGCGAGCTGCTCGGAGGCCTGCTGAACACCCTGGCGGACGCTCCGCCGGAGCAGCGCTGCCGATAGGGCCGCGCAGGCCGCCACGAGGCGAGGGATCGCACATGCCGATGCTGGAACCGAAACCGGGAAGCCTGCGCCCGCTCGGCGGCGGCGGCCCCGCGCACGACCGGCTGCCGGAACACCGGGCCGGCGGCACCCCGCAGCCGCTGCGCGCCGAGCTGGAAGACCTGCTGGGGGCGGAGAAGGTCCTGTGGAAGGCCTCCGACCTGGTCCGCTACGCCTCGGACGCCTCTCCCTACCGCTTCGTGCCCCAGGTCGTGGTGGTCGCCGAGGACATCGACGACATCTCCGCGGTCCTCTCCTACGCCCACGGCAGGCAGCGCGAGGTGGTCTTCCGCGCCGCGGGGACGTCGCTCAACGGCCAGGCCCAGGGCGAGGACATCCTCGTGGACGTGCGCCGCCACTGGGCCGGCGTCGAGGTGCTGGACGCGGGCGCGCGCGCCCGGATCCGGCCCGGCACGACCGTCCTGCGGGCCAACGCCGCCCTCGCGCCGTACGGCAGGGTCCTGGGCCCCGACCCGGCGAGCGCCATCGCCTGCACCCTCGGCGGGGTCGTCGCGAACAACGCCTCCGGCATGACGGCGGGGACCACGAGGAACTCGTACCGCACCCTGTCCTCGCTCACCCTCGTCCTGCCCACCGGGACCGTCGTGGACACGGCCGACCCGCTGGCCGGCGAGGAGCTGGCCCGCGCCGAACCGGCCCTGTGCCGCGGGCTGATGGAGATCAAGCGGGAGATCGAGGCGGACCGGGAACTGGTCGCCCGCATCCGCGCCAAGTACGAGATCAAGAACACCACCGGCTACCGTCTGGACGCCTATCTGGACGGCGCCACCCCCGTCGAGATCCTGCGCGGGCTGGCGGTCGGTTCGGAGGGCACCCTCGGCTTCATCTCCGAGGTCGTCTTCGACACCCTTGCGCTGGACCGCTGCCTGAGCACCGGACTGCTCTTCTTCCCCTCCCTGCCGGCAGCGGCGGCCGCCGTACCTCTCTTCAACGCGGCCGGCGCCCTCGCCGTCGAGCTGATGGACGGCAACACCCTGCGCGCCTCCGTCAGCGTCCCGGGCGTGCCCGCCGACTGGGCGGACCTGCCCCGGGAGACGACGGCGCTGCTGGTGGAGTTCCGCGCACCGGACGAGGCCGGTCGCGATGCCTGCGAGCGCCGCGCGGCCGAGGTGCTGACCGGACTGGACCTCGTGGAGCCGGCCGCGTCCGTCACCAACGCCTTCACCCGGGACACCCGCACCGCCAACGGCTACTGGACGGCCCGCAAGGCCTTCGTCACCGCCGTCGGCGGGGCCCGCGCCCCCGGCACCACCCTGATCACCGAGGACTTCGCCGTACCGCCCTCCCGGCTGGCGGAGGCCTGTGAGGCCCTCCTCGAACTCCAGGCGCGGCACGGCTTCGACGCGGCCGTCGCCGGCCACGCGGCCCACGGCAACCTGCACTTCCTGCTGGCCTTCGACGCCGCCGACCCTGCCGACGTCGAGCGGTACGCGGCCTTCATGGACGCCTTCTGCCGGCTCACCGTGGAGCGCTTCGACGGCTCCCTGAAGGCCGAGCACTCCACCGGCCGCAACATGGCGCCCTTCCTGGAGCTGGAATGGGGGCCCCGGGCCACCGAACTGATGTGGCGCACCAAGCGGACGGTGGACCCCGACGGGGTGCTCGCCCCGCGCATCCTCCTCGACCGCGACCCCCGGGCGCACCTGCGGGGGCTGAAGACCATCCCGCGGGTGGAGGCGGTCGCGGACCCCTGCATCGAGTGCGGCTTCTGCGAACCGACCTGCCCCAGCGCGGACCTGACGACCACTCCGCGCCAGCGCATCGTGCTGCGGCGCGAGATGGTGCGCCAGCCGCCCGGCTCCGCCGTGCAGGAGCGCTTGCTCGACGCCTACGGCCACGACGCGGTGGACACCTGCGCCGGCGACTCCACCTGCAAGCTCGCCTGCCCGGTCGGCATCGACACCGGAGCCCTGATGAAGGACTTCCGCCACCGTCGGCACAGCGCCCGCGAGGAGCGCGCCGCCGCGCTCGCCGCACGGCGGTTCGCGGCCGTGGAGAGCGCGGCGCGGCTCGCCGTGGCCGCCGCCGGAAGGATCGGCGACCTGGTAGGGGACGGATTCCTCGCAGCGGTCACGGGAGCCGCGCGCAGGGCCGTACGCCCGGACCTGGTGCCGCAGTGGCCGGTACAGGCCCCCGGCGCCGCGGCCCGGAAGCTGCCCGCCACCACGCGGGAGGGCGCCGCGGCCGTGTACTACCCGGCCTGCGTCAACCGGATCTTCGCCGGGCCCGACGGCCGCTCGGGCCCGTCCCTGCCGGAGGCCGTGGTCGCCGTCTCGGAGCGCGCCGGGAAGCCGGTGTGGATCCCCCGCGACGTGCGCGGAACCTGCTGCGCGACGATCTGGCACTCCAAGGGGTACGACGCCGGCAACCGGGTGATGGCAAACCGGATCGTCGAGGCCGCCTGGGGCTGGACGGCGGGCGGGCGGCTGCCGCTGGTGGTCGACGCCTCCTCCTGCACCCTGGGCATCGCCCGCGAGGTGGTCCCCTACCTGACCGGCGACAACCGGGCCCTGCACGCGGAGCTCACCGTCGTCGACTCCGTCGTCTGGGCGGCGGACGAGCTGCTGCCGCACCTGGAGGTCCGGCGCACCGTCCGGTCCGCAGTGCTCCATCCGACGTGCTCGATGCGGCACTTGGGGGACGAGGAGCAGCTCCGGACGGTGGCCGCGGCCTGCGCCGACGAGGTGGTGGTCCCGTACGACGCCCGCTGCTGCGCCTTCGCCGGCGACCGCGGGATGCTGCACCCGGAGCTGACGGCCTCGGCGACGGTCCGCGAGGCCGCGGAGGTGGCGGCCCGGCCGTACGACGCGCACCTCTCGGCGAACCGCATGTGCGAGGTGGGCATGGAGCGGGCCACCGGACGGAGCTACTACTCGGCCCCGCTCGAACTGGAACACGCCACCCGTCCCTGACCGGGAGAAATCCTCTCAGGCCCCCGTCGGCAGCCGGAAAACCGATTGCCCGGCACCGGCCCGGACAGCGAACCTTGCACGGTTTGGACCACTCGACCATCCATGGGGCGTCATGCAGATCAGCGATCTACCGTATCCGGACCCTGGGGTACCCGACGCCCGCTCCGGCCCCCGCTTCCTGTGGTGGCTGGGGCGCGGTCAACTCGGCGGTCAGGCCAAGAGCCTGTGCTGGGGGCTGCTGCACTTCTCCGGTATCGCCGGACTGCCGTACGCGGTGGGACTGGGCGTCGAGGCGGCCGTCGACCGCGACTCCGGCGGGCTGCTGCGCGTCGGCGGCCTGCTGCTCCTGCTCGGCGCGGCCATCACCGTCGGCGACGTCATGCTGCACCGGACCGCCGTCACGAACTGGATCACCGCGGCCGCCCGCGTGCAGCAGCTGCTGGCGCGCAAGACCGCCGAACTCGGCGCCGCGCTGACCCGGCAGGTCGCCGCCGGCGAGGTGGTCGCGGTGTCCACCGGTGACGTGGAGAAGATCGGCTGGTTCGTCGAGGCCGTCTCCCGTTTCCTCGCCGCGGCGTTCGCCGTCGTCCTGGTCTGTACCGGCCTGCTCTTCTACGCCCCTGCCCTGGGCGTGGTCGTGGCGGTCGGCGTCCCGCTGGTGGCCCTGGCGGTGCTGCCGCTGCTGCCGCGCGCCACCCGGCGCGCCGATCTCCAACGCGAGAAGGCGGGCAGGGCCACCGAGCTCGCCTCCGACACGGTCGCGGGCCTGCGGGTCCTGCGCGGCATCGGCGGCGAGGAGCTGTTCCTCGGCCGCTACCGGGAGGCGTCGCAGGAGGTCCGCACGGCCGCCGTGCGCAGTGCCCGGATGTGGGCGCTGATCGCCGCCGTCCAGGTGCTCCTGCCGGGCGTCCTGCTGATCACCGTCGTCTGGTACGGCGCCGCGCTCGTCCTGGACGGACGCATCGAGGTGGGTGAACTCGTCGCGGCGTTCAGCGCGGTGGCGACGCTCCTCTACCCGCTGCGGCACTTCGAGGAGATCGCCATGGCGTACTCCTTCTCCCGCCCCTCCGCCCAGCGGGCCGCGCGCGTGCTGTCGCTGACGCGGACCGACACGGAACCGGAGGCTGACCTTGCGGACGGCGGTGCGGCGCCGGACGCGCCCGCGCCGGGCGCCGACCTGTACGACCCGGAGACCGGGCTGCTGGTCCCCGCGGGCCGGTTCACCGCCGTGGTGTGCGGGGATCCGGACCTGGCGGGGCGGCTCGCCGAGCGGCTGGGAGGCCACCCGACGGACGCGGCCGGCGGACCCTCGGTACTGCTGGGCGGGGTCGCACTGGACGAACTCGCCCTGGACACGGCGCGCACGCTGGTCCTCGTACAGGACAAGGACCCGGTACTGCTGTCGGGAACCCTGCGCGAGTTGTTCGACGTACCGGCGTCCGGAGCGGTGGAGCCCGCCGCCGCCCTGGAGGCGGCGCAGTGCGCGGACGTGCTCGACGCGCTGCTGCAGTCGGCGCCGGAGGGCGTGCAGGACCCGATGGACGCACGGATCACCGAGCGCGGCCGGTCCCTGTCGGGCGGGCAGCGCCAGCGACTCGCGCTGGCCCGGTCCCTGGTCACCGACCCGGAGGTGCTGGTGATGGACGAGCCGACTTCGGCCGTCGACTCGCACACCGAGGCACGGATCGCGGACGGGACGGCGGCGCTGCGCGCCGGTCGCACCACGGTGGTGCTGTCGTCCTCCCCGCTGCTGCTGGACCGTGCCGACCGGGTGGTGCTGATCCACGAGGGCTCGGTCACCGCGACGGGCACCCACCGCGAACTGCTGCAGGGCGAACCGCTCTACCGGGCAGTGGTCACCCGTGAGACGGAGGAGGAACAGCGGCTCGCGGGGCTTGAACTGACAGAGCTCGAAGAGGCACTCACAGAGATCGAGGAATCCGCATGACGGGCGTGGCGCCGCCGCAGTACGATCCGGCGGCCCCCGAGGCGGCCGCGACCCTGCCCGTGGGCACGTCGGCGACCGTACGGGGCTATGTGCGCGGCCTGTTCCGACGGCACCGGCGGGCCTTCGTGGCGCTGGTGAGCGTCAACGCGGTCGCCGTGGTGGCTTCCATGGTCGGCCCGTACCTGCTGGGCCGGGTCGTGGACCAGCTGACGGCGGGGGCGCGCGATCTCCATCTGGGTCGGGTCGCGCTGCTGTTCGCGGTGGCGCTCGTCGTCCAGACCGTCTTCGTGCGGCTGGTCCGGCTGCGCGGGGCGATGCTGGGTGAGGAGATGCTGGCCGATCTGCGGGAGGACTTCCTGGTCCGCTCGGTCGGCCTGCCTCCGGGCGTGCTGGAGCGGGCGGGCACCGGTGACCTGCTGTCGCGGATCACCACCGACATCGACCGGCTGGCCAACGCCATGCGCGAGGCCGTGCCGCAGCTGTCCATCGGCGTGGTGTGGGCGGGGCTGCTCTACGGGGCGCTCGCGGTCACCGCGCCGCCGCTGGCGCTGGCCGCGCTCGTGGCACTGCCGGTGCTGGTCCTCGGCTGCCGCTGGTACTTCCGGCGGGCGCCCTCCGCGTACCGCTCGGAAGCGGCTGGGTACGCGGCGGTCTCGGCGGTGCTCACCGAGACGGTGGACGCGGGCCGCACGGTCGAGGCGCACCGCCTCGGGCGGGACCGCATCGCGCTGTCGGAGCGGCGGATCAAGGAGTGGACGGCGTGGGAGCGGTACACGCTGTTCCTGCGGACGGTCCTCTTCCCCGTCGTCAACGTCACCTTCATGACGATCCTCGGCTCGGTGCTGCTCATCGGCGGCTTCTGCGTGCTGCAGGGCTGGATGTCGGTGGGGCAGATGACCACGGGCGCGCTGCTGGCGCAGATGATGGTCGACCCGATCGGCCTGATCCTGCGCTGGTACGACGAGCTGCAAATCGCTCAGGTGTCCTTGGCCCGGCTGGTGGGCGTACGGGAGATCGAGCCGGAGGCGGGGGACGCGACCGTCTCCCCCGAGGGCCGGGCCGTTCGCGCGGACGACGTGCACTTCGGCTACCGGGAGGGCGTGGACGTCCTGCACCAGGTGTCGATGTCGGTGCCGCCGGGGACCCGGATGGCGCTGGTCGGGCCGTCGGGCGCGGGCAAGTCCACCCTGGGCCGGCTGCTGGCCGGCATCTACGCGCCCCGGACCGGCGAGGTCACCCTCGGCGGGGCGAGGCTGTCGCGGATGCCGGCGGAGCGGGTGCGCGAGCACGTGGCCCTGGTCAACCAGGAGCACCACGTGTTCGTGGGCTCGCTGCGGGACAACCTGCGCCTCGCGCGTACGGGAGCCGGGGACGCGGAGTTGTGGTCGGCGCTGGGCGCGGTCGACGCGGAGGGCTGGGCGCGGGCCCTGGAAGCCGGCCTGGACACCGAGGTGGGCTCCGGCGGCACGGCGCTGACCCCGGCGCAGGCCCAGCAGGTGGCGCTGGCCCGGCTGGTGCTCGCCGATCCGCACACGCTGGTGCTGGACGAGGCCACCTCCCTGCTGGACCCGCGCGCCGCACGGCACTTGGAGCGCTCGCTGGCACGGGTGCTGGACGGCCGTACGGTCATCGCGATCGCCCACCGGCTGCACACCGCGCACGACGCGGACGTGATCGCGGTGGTCGAGGGCGGCCGGATCAGCGAGCTCGGCTCGCACGACGAGCTGGTCGCGGCCGACGGCGCCTACGCGTCCCTGTGGCGCTCCTGGCACGGCTGACCCGACAGGCGCGGCCCCGTACGGGGTTCCGGCCCCCGCCGTTGCGGGGGCCGGAACCCCGTACGCGCTGCGAGGGGTCAGATGAACCCGAGGGCGGAGGCTCCGCCGACGCCGCCGAGGAGCACGAACACCGGCATGAGGACCTTGAGCTCCACCCAGCTTCCCGCGCGGAACCGCATCATCTTCGGCGGGCCCAGCGGGTACCAGCGCTTGCCTGCGATCGGGAGCGGCCACAGCACGGGGCAGCCGGAGACGGTCAGGGCGTCGCCGATGTCGTGCACCAGGGCGCCCAGCATGATCGGCAGGCCGAGCCAGAGGTACTCCTGGCCGGGTGCCTCGAACAGCCAGCCGGCGCCGTTGCCGGGCTGGTCGAGGACGCCCGCCAGAATCCAGGCACTGGTGGCGCCCAGCAGCCAGACGAGGATGTCGCTGGACATCCGGGCGGCCCGCCAGAGGAGGCCTTCGACGGCCAGCACGAGGTGGACGAAGAGGAGGGCCAGCACGCCCCACCGCTCGGTGGTGACGGCGAGCGCGGAGGCGCCCACGCCGATCAGGACCGCCCAGAGCCAGGTGTGCGTCAGGGTGCGGTGGCCGCCCGTGCGGCGGGCGTCCCGCGGTGAGCGGGTGGCCTTGTAGACACCGTAGGAGATCTTGTCGACCACCTCGCACAGGACGCGGGAGAGCGGGCCGAAGGCGCGTGAGATCGTCGCCGACTTGTGGTCCAGGTCGGGGGCGAGGGCCGCTCCCGCGCAGATGAGCGCCCCGACGACCAGCACCGGCCAGGGCATGGGACGGCCGGCGGCTGCCGTCGCCGCGCCCACCCCCAGCCAGGCTGCCGCGCCGGACAATGAGTGCGCCGGACCCATCATGGTCGTTCCCGCCCCGGTGGTGTGCTGGTCGGGCCCTGCCGAGGGATTCGTTCGGGCCGCATCGACGGCACAGCGTACCGTCGATGATCTTCGTCCCGGCCGCCGGTTCTCTCATCCGGCACGAAGCCAGGCAAGATGGGGGGTGTGACCCTCATTGATCAGCTCCCGCCGAACGCCGACCCCGACGCCCTCTTCGAGGCTTTCTCCTCGTGGGCCGAGGATCAGGGCATCACCCTGTACCCGGCGCAGGAGGAGGCGCTGATCGAGGTCGTCTCCGGCGCGAACGTGATCCTGTCCACCCCGACCGGCTCCGGCAAGAGCCTGGTGGCCGCGGGCGCGCACTTCACCGCGCTGGCCCAGGACAAGGTCACCTTCTACACGGCCCCCATCAAGGCGCTGGTGTCGGAGAAGTTCTTCGACCTGTGCAAGCTCTTCGGCACCGAGAACGTCGGCATGCTGACCGGCGACGCCTCCGTGAACGCGGACGCCCCGGTGATCTGCTGCACCGCCGAGGTACTGGCCTCCATCGCCCTGCGCGACGGCAGGCACGCCGACATCGGCCAGGTCGTGATGGACGAGTTCCACTTCTACGCCGAGCCGGACCGGGGCTGGGCCTGGCAGATCCCCCTGCTGGAGCTGCCGCAGGCGCAGTTCATCCTGATGTCGGCGACGCTCGGCGACATGAAGCGCTTCGAGGAGGACCTGACCCGGCGCACCGGGCGGCCGACCTCGATGGTCCGCTCCGCGAATCGGCCCGTCCCGCTCTCGTACGAATACGTCACCACGCCGATCACGGACACGATCACCGAGCTGCTGGAGACGCGGCAGGCCCCCGTCTACATCGTGCACTTCACCCAGGCCCAGGCGGTGGAGCGGGCGCAGTCCCTCATGAGCATCAACATGTGCACCCGTGAGGAGAAGGACAAGATCGCCGATCTCATCGGCAACTTCCGCTTCACCACCAAGTTCGGACAGAACCTCTCGCGCTACGTCCGGCACGGCATCGGCGTCCACCACGCCGGCATGCTGCCCAAGTACCGGCGCCTGGTGGAGAAGCTCGCGCAGGCCGGCCTGCTGAAGGTCATCTGCGGTACCGACACCCTCGGCGTCGGCGTCAACGTCCCGATCCGCACGGTGCTCTTCACCGCGCTCACCAAGTACGACGGCAACCGTGTCCGCACCCTGCGGGCCCGGGAGTTCCACCAGATCGCGGGCCGGGCGGGCCGGGCCGGCTTCGACACCGCGGGCTATGTGGTGGCCCAGGCGCCCGAGCACGTCATCGAGAACGAGAAGGCCCTCGCCAAGGCGGGCGACGACCCGAAGAAGCGCCGCAAGGTGGTCCGCAAGAAGGCACCCGAGGGCTTCGTCGCCTGGTCGGACACCACCTTCGAGAAGCTCATCGCCGCGGACCCGGAGCCGCTGACCTCGCGCTTCAAGGTCACCAACATCATGCTGCTGTCGGTGATCGCCCGCCCCGGCGACGCCTTCCGGGCGATGCGCCACCTCCTCGAGGACAACCACGAGCCGCGCAAGGCGCAGTTGCGGCACATCCGCCGGGCCATCGCGATCTACCGCTCGCTGCTGGACGGCGGGGTCGTCGAGAAGCTGGACACCCCGGACGCGGAGGGCCGCACCATCCGGCTCACCGTCGACCTCCAGCAGGACTTCGCACTCAACCAGCCGCTGTCCACCTTCGCGCTGGCCTCCTTCGACCTGCTGGACCCGGAGTCCCCGTCCTACGCCCTGGACATGGTGTCCGTCGTCGAGTCGACGCTGGACGACCCGCGGCAGATCCTGGCGGCCCAGCAGAACAAGGAACGCGGCATCGCGATCGGCCAGATGAAGGCCGACGGGATGGAGTACGAGGAGCGGATGGAGCGTCTGCAGGACGTCACCTATCCCAAGCCGCTCGAAGAGCTGCTCCTGCACGCCTACGACGTGTACGCCAAGAGCCACCCGTGGGTGCGCGACCACCCGGTCTCCCCCAAGTCGATCATCCGCGACATGTACGAGCGCGCGATGACCTTCACCGAGTTCACCGCCTACTACGAGCTGGCCCGCACCGAGGGCATCGTGCTGCGCTACCTGGCCGGCGCGTACAAGGCGCTGGACCACACCATCCCCGACGACCTGAAGTCCGAGGACCTCCAGGACCTGATCGCCTGGCTCGGCGAGCTGGTCCGCCAGGTGGACTCCAGCCTGTTGGACGAGTGGGAGCAGCTGGCGAACCCCGAGGTGGAGACGGCGGAGCAGGCCCAGGAGAAGGCGGACCAGGTCAAGCCGGTCACCGCCAACGCGCGGGCCTTCCGCGTCCTGGTCCGCAACGCCATGTTCCGCCGGGTGGAGCTGGCCGCTCTCGACCACGTCAACGTGCTGGGCGAGCTGGATGCCGAGTCCGGCTGGGACGCCGACGCCTGGGGCGAGGCCATGGACGGGTACTGGGACGAGTACGACGACCTGGGCACCGGCCCCGACGCGCGCGGCCCCAAGCTCCTGCAGATCGAGGAGGACGCGGCGCACGGACTGTGGCGCGTCCGCCAGACCTTCGCCGACCCCAACGGCGACCATGGCTGGGGCATCAGTGCCGAGGTCGACCTCGCCGCCTCCGACGAGGAGGGCCGGGCGGTCATCCGGCTCACCTCCGTCGGCGAGCTCGGCGCTCTCTGACCCACCCCCGAAACCCGCCGGACGCACCGGACCCGGACCCGACAGTGGAGAACCTCTGATGACGAACCCCGCCGAGAGACTGGTCGATCTGCTCGACCTGGAGCAGATCGAGGTCAACATCTTCCGGGGCGCCAGCCCGCAGGAGTCCCTCCAGCGGGTCTTCGGCGGCCAGGTCGCCGGCCAGGCGCTGGTGGCGGCGGGCCGCACCACCGAGAGCGACCGCCCGGTCCACTCGCTCCACGCGTACTTCCTGCGGCCGGGCATTCCCGGGGTGCCGATCGTGTACCAGGTGGAGCGGGTGCGCGACGGGCGGTCCTTCACCACGCGCCGGGTCACCGCGGTCCAACAGGGCAAGACCATCTTCAATCTCACCGCCTCCTTCCATCATCCGGAGGAGGGGAGCATCGAGCACCAGCTCCCTCCCCGCCTCGACTTCCCCCACCCGGACACGCTCCCGACGGTCGCGGACGAGATCCGCGAGCACCTGGGTGCGCTGCCCGAGGCGCTGGAGCGGATGGCCCGCCGCCAGCCCTTCGACATCCGGTACGTGGACCGGCTCCGCTGGACTCCCGAGGAGCTCAAGGACGCCGATCCCCGCAGCGCGGTGTGGATGCGCGCGGTCGGCCCCCTCGGCGACGACCCGCTCGTGCACACCTGTGCCCTCACCTACGCCAGTGACATGACCCTCCTCGACGCCGTGCGCATCCCGGTCGAGCCCCTCTGGGGGATGCGCGGTTTCGACATGGCGAGCCTCGACCACGCCATGTGGTTCCACCGTCCGTTCCGGGCGGACGAGTGGTTCCTGTACGACCAGGAGGCGCCCATCGCGCACGGCGGCCGGGGTCTGGCCCGCGGCCGCATCTACGACCTGGAGGGCAGACTGCTGGTCTCCGTGGTCCAGGAGGGCCTCTTCCGCCCGTATCCGGCGAAGCCGGCCCGGCCCTCCGCACCCTCCTCGACCACCGCGGCCACCGCGGCCGTCGAGCCCCCTCCCGAGAACTGAGCCCCCGCATGACCACGTCCTCCCTCCCCTGTCCCTGCGGGCTGCCCGCCGCCTACCCGGACTGCTGCGGACGCTTCCACACCGGTGGCCGGCCGGCCCCCACCGCGGAGGCGCTGATGCGCTCCCGGTTCAGCGCGTTCGCCGTCGGCGACACCGCCTACCTGCTGCGCTCCTGGCACTCCTCGACGCGGCCCGACCGGCTCGACCTCGAACCCGGACAGCGCTGGGAGCGCCTGGAGGTCCTCGCCACCGAGCGCGGCGGGATGTTCGAGACCGAGGGCTCGGTGGAGTTCCGGGCGCACTACCGGGAGGGCGGGCATGCCGGCTCGCTGCACGAGCACAGTGACTTCTCCCGCGAGGACGGCTCCTGGGTCTACGTGGGCCCCCGCTCCCCCGTCGAGTTCGACTGACCCCTCGCTTCGGCCAGGGCGGACCCCAGGCCGCAGCGGTACCAGTCGATCTCGTCCCGCGGGCCGGCCTTCAGCAGCGCCGCCGCCACGGCCGCGGCGGCCGGGGCCTGCGGGTGCCCGTACGGCGGGGGCGGGGCGAGCGCGGTCAGCACCGTCCGCTCCGCCGGGTCCGGCACGGCCTCCACCTCGTCCTCCGGGAGTACGGAAGCCAGCACCGCGGCCCGCTCCCAGGGGTCCGCGGTCCGTCTCAGCAGCAGCCCGACGTGCCGGCCGCGCCACCTGCGTGGCCGCAGGTCCGCCCTGGCCTCCATCAGCTCCCGGTCCGCGGCGGGTGCGGCGCCGCGCAGCATCCCCGGCTCCCGGGCGGCGAACTCCCTCAGCTCCGCCGCCAGATAGAGCCACACCACGGCCCGGTACCGGTTGATCCGGTACCCGACCGGGACGAGGTGTCCGCAGCGCGCGAGCCGGGTGAACCGGCTCGGGCCCACGCCCAGGACCGCCGCCGCGGCCTCCGCGCCCGCCGCGGTCTCCAGCCGGTCGCGCAGCGCGTCCGGCGGCCCCCCGTCCGCACGGACCCGGTCCAGCTCGGCGCGGGCGTAGCGCGCGGAGCCGCCCGCCCCCGGCGGGCCCGCCCGCACGATCCCCAACTGGACGGCCCGGGCGAACTCGCTCCGGCTCAGTCCCAGCTCCCCCGCGGCCTGCACGCCGCCCACCAGCTCCTGCGCATCCACGCCCACACCGGCGCACAGCGCGGTCCCCATCGGCACCATCACGGTCCTCCCCCACGAGCAACGATTACTCTGTGTGAAGACCGTAACCCAGCGCGACGACAGCACGCCGAGAGCGTGCGATGCCTGTGGACAACTCCCCGGGCGCTCGGCCCGCGGCGCGGGATCAGCCGCCGGTGATCCGCCGCTCCGCGACGCCCAGGTGTTCTCCGACCCGGTTGACCAGCAGCGTCATCTCGTACGCGACCTGCCCGATGTCCGCCTCGGCGGCGCTCAGCACGCACAGGCAGCTGCCCGCACCCGCCGCCATGACGAACAGGACGCCCTCGTCGAACTCGACCATCGTCTGCCGGACCTCACCCGCCCGGAAGTGCCGTCCCGAACCCTTCGCCAGGCTCTGCAGACCGGCCGCGACGGCGGCCAAGTGCTCCGCGTCCTCCCCGGCCAGCCCCGCGCTCGCGCCCGTCACCAGACCGTCGTTGGACAGCACCACCGCGTGCCGCACCTGCTGGACCCTGCGCGTCAGGTCGTCCAGCAGCCAGTCGAGCTGCTTGTCCAGTGCCATGTCGAGCCCCTCCCCCCGGGCGCCGCCGACCTGGCCGCACCCCGCCCCGCGTGGTCGTGCCGCCAGCCTTCCCCACCAGCCCCTTTCCGGCAAGGAGGATGTCCCCATGGCGAAGAAGATGACTCAAGAGGAATGGCGGGCATTCGTCTCCCATTCCACCCGTACGGGAAAGCTGTCCACCGTCCGCGAGGACGGCAGTCCGCACATCGCGCCCGTCTGGTTCGTGCTCGACGGCGATTCCTTCGTGTTCAACACCGGGAAGGACACGGTCAAGGGGCGGAACCTCGTCCGGGACGGCCGGGTCGCGCTCTGCGTCGACGACGACCGGCCGCCGTTCGCCTACGTCGTGCTCCAAGGCCGCGCGGAGGTCGCCGAGTACGCCGACGGCCAGGACGCCATGCTCACCTGGGCGACCAGGATCGCCGCCCGCTACATGGGCGAGGAGCGGGCCGAGGCCTTCGGTCGCCGCAACGCCGTCCCGGGCGAGCTCCTCGTCCGGGTCACGATCGACAAGGTGATCGCCACCGCCGGAGTCGCGGACTGACCCGGGCGCCCGCAGGCCGGCTCACGCCGGGCCGGCCTGCGGCCCCACGGAGTCCAGCAGCCGCGCGGTGTGCACCCGCCCCGCGTACTCGACCAGCCTGATCAGCACTTCCTTCCCCGAATCCTTGTCCCGCGCGTCGCACAACAGCACCGGCGTGCCCTGTTCCAGGTCCAGTGCCCGGGACACGTCGTGGGCCCCGTAGCGGCGCGCGTCCGTGAAGCAGTTGACGGCCACCACGAAGGGGATGCGACGGTGCTCGAAGTAGTCCACCGCCGGAAAGGAGTCCTCCAGCCTGCGCGTGTCGGCGAGCACCACCGCGCCGAGCGCGCCCTGCGACAAGTCGTCCCACAGGAACCAGAAGCGGTCCTGCCCGGGCGTCCCGAACAGGTACAGCGAGAGCCCGGACCGGATGGTGATCCGCCCGAAGTCCATGGCCACGGTCGTGGTGGTCTTCCTCTCCACCCCTCCCGTGTCGTCGACCCGCTCACCGGCCTCGCTGAGCTGCTCCTCCGTCCGCAGCGGCCGGATCTCGCTGACCGCACCCACGAGCGTGGTCTTGCCGACCCCGAACCCGCCGGCCACCAGGATCTTCAGCGCGAGGGCGGCGAACTCGCCGTCGTCCTGCGGGTCGGGTTCAGGGGCCCGTCCGCCGCATCCTTCGTCGTGTCGTCCCGGTCCCCGTCCCGGCCCCGGTCCCAGTCCCAGTCCCACCATCACAGCGCTCGCAATCCCTCGATGACTTCACGCAGAATCCGCTCGTCCGGCAGCCGGGCGGGCGGCACGGGCCTGCTGACCTTGACGTGACCGCCCTCCAACAGGTCGCCGAGGAGCACCCGCACCACCCCCACGGGCAGATCCGCGTCGGCGGCGAGCTCCGCCACCGACTGCGTCTCGGACCGGCACAGGCCGAGCAGCGCCCGGTGTTCGGGGCCGAGCAGCGCCTCGGAATCCGCGTCGGTGCCCTCCGGGTCCACGACGACCAGTGCGATCAGGTCGAAGCGGACCCCGTGCGGTCCCGGCTTCGTACGCCCGCCGGTCATGGCGTACGGGCGGACGAGCGGACCGGCGTCGGCGTCGTACCACTGGCCGTTCACGTCCAGGACCGCCCTCAGCCGGCGGACGGCGGGCGGGCCGCGAACCGGGACGGGGTGTAGAGGTGCTCTCCGACCTGCTTGACCAGCCGGGCCATCTCGTAGGCGATGAGCCCGAGGTCGGCGCCCGCGCCGCTGAGCACGGCCAGGCACGAGCCGTCCCCCGCCGCCGCCACGACGAGGAGCCCCCCGTCCATCTCCACCATCGTCTGGCGCACGCCTCCGGCGTGGAAGTGCCGGCCCGCGCCCTTGGCCAGGCTGTGGAAGCCGGAGGCCACGGCGGCCAGGTGCTCGGCGTCCTCGCGGTTCAGGGCGCTGGAGGCGC
>NZ_JBHXSC010000015.1:62147-117306 GCF_042716505.1 Streptomyces sp. NPDC058674 | reverse complement strand
GCCACGGGCGTGTATGTGCCGGCCCGCGCCCTTGGCCAGGCTGGGGACGCCGGAGCCCCCGGCGGCCTGGGGCTCGGCGTCCTCGGGGTTCTGGGCGCGGGAGGCGCCCACGGCCAGCCCGTCGTTGGACAGCACCACGGCGTGCCGGACCTCGCGGACCCGGACCACCAGGTCGTCCAGGAGCCAGTCCAGTTCGCCCGGGCCGCGGGCGCCCTGGAGGCCGGTCCTCTGTTGTTCGATCATCGTTCTTCTCCTTCGCCGGCTGCGTGGGGGGTGTTCTCCCGGGACCCGCGGACCCAGCCGTCCCGGTAGGCCGCCATCCGGTCCCGGGCCTGTTCCGGGCTGCGGCCCGGCGGCGAACCCTCGGGCCCGCGGGTGACGGGCCGCTCCTCGGGGGCGGGCGCCTCGCGCAGCTGCGGGACGAGGCTGGCCTGACGCACTCGGCGCGGCAGTTCCGTCACCGAGGCTCCCGGGACCCCGCGTGCGGGGGCCGGCCCGCCCGCCGCGGACACCGGAGTACGGGCCTCCGCGCCGCCGGGGGTACGAGCCTCGGCACCGCCGGAGGTACGGGCCTCAGTGCCGTCGGGCGTACGGGCCTCCGCGCCGCCGGGGGTCCGCGCCTGCGCGCCCCCGGGGGGACGGGGCCGGAGCGGCGCCACCGGGGCCGGCCCCTCCTCCCGTACGGCGGCCGCGGCGGGCGGCCGATCCGGCTCCGCGGCCGCGGGCCCCGCCGGGGCGGCCCGGGCCGGGGCCGGGGCGCCCGCCGTGATCGCCGCCTGGAGCAGGGAGTTCGGCAGGAGCACCACCGCGGTGGTGCCTCCGTACGGCGAGGTGCGCAGGTGCACGCGGATTCCGTGGCGGGCCGAGAGGCGGCTGACCACGAAGAGGCCCAGCCGGTCGCTGTCGAAGAGGTCGAGCGCCTCGGACTGTTCGATGCGCCGGTTGGCGTCGGCCAGGGATGCGCGGCCCATGCCAAGGCCACGGTCCTCGACCTCCAGGACGTAGCCGGCGCCGACCGGTTCGCCGCTGACCCGGACCTTGGTGTGCGGCGGGGAGAACTGGGCGGCGTTCTCGATCAGTTCGGCGAGCAGGTGCGTGAGGTCGGCGACGGCGCCCCCGATGACGGCGGCCTCCGCGAGCCGGCGGACCTCGATGCGCGGATAGTCCTCGATCTCGGAGACGGCGGCCCGGACGACGTTCGTGAGGGGGACCGGGTTCCGCCAGGCCCGGCCCGGGGCGGCTCCCGACAGGATGATCAGGCTCTCGGCGTGGCGACGCATCCGGGTGGTGAGGTGGTCGAGGCGGAAGAGGTCGCCGAGTTCGTTCGGGTCGTCGGCGCGCCGTTCCATCGAGTCCAGCAGGGTGAGCTGCTTGTGCACGAGGACCTGGCTGCGGCGGGCGAGGTTGACGAACACCCCGGAGACCCCGTCGGCCAGCTCCGCCCGCTCGACGGCCGCGCTGAGGGCTGCCCGGTGGACGGTGGTGAGGGAGGCCCCGACCTGGGTGATCTCGTCGTCCGCCGGAAGCCCCTGCGGCGTCTCCGCGGCGACGTCGATCGCCTGCCCGGCGCGCAACCGGTCCATGGCGTCCGGCAGTTTGCGATGGGCGATCTCCAGGGCGGAGTTGCGCAGCGACACCAGCTCCACGACGAGGGTGCGGCCGATGCGGACGGAGATGAGGAGCGAGGCCGCGACGGCGGCGAGGCCCAGCAGTACGGCGGCCCCGGACGCACTGAGCGCCCCTTCCGCGAACGGGTCGGCCCGGTCCGCGGCGGCGGCCCGTGCGGCCCGGTCGATCTCCCGCATGGAGGCGGCGACGCCCGCGTGGGCGGCCTCCCACCCGGCGGGAGCCCCCTGCGCCTCGCCGGCCGTACCACCGGCGGCGGCCAGCGCCCGGTCCTCGGCGCCGAGAAGGTCGGCGTGGACGGCGCTCTCGGCGACGGACCGCCAGGAGGCCTGCTGGGCCGCGGGGAGGTCGCGGGCCGCGCCGGCGGTGAGCGCGCGGCGGGTCTCGACGGCGCCGGTCAGCTGCCGAAGCGTTTCGGCGGTGCGCCGGCCCGGCAGGGCGAGGAGGGCGTCCTCCCGGGAGAGCATCTCCGCGGCGCGGGCGAATTCGAGCAGGACCCGGGCGTCGGGGCCCAGTTCTGCCCGGTCCCCGCCGGTCAGGGCGCCGCCCACGGCCAGCGCGGAGTCGATGACGCGGGTGTAGGCGGCGTAAGCGGCCTCGGGGGCGGCACGCCGGTCGGCGATCTCCTTGCGGGGCGTCCCCAGGGCCTCGGCGGCGGAGACGAACTCGCCCAGGCGGGACACGACATCGGCGCGGTGGGCGCCGGAGTCGGCGACGGTGTGCCGGTCGCCGAGCCGCAGCCTCCGTACGGTGTCCTCGGTACGGCGGGACTGCTCCTCGAGGGCGGCGCCCTGGTCCGTGCCCGGCTCGGCGAGCAGGCGGACGGCCGTGCGGCGCTCGGCCTGGAGCTCGGTGATCGCGGCCGCGAGGGGGGTGCGTATCTCGGCGTCGACGCGTTGGACGCGGCTGAGGCCGGCGACGTCCTGGGCGGTGCTGACGGTGGCGAAGGCCCAGAGCGCGAGGAGGGAGACGACCGGGACCATCAACAAGGAGACGATCTTCGCGCGGACGGTACGGGGGCGCAGCCGCAGCCGGGGCCCGTGGGGCTGTGCGGCCGTGGCGCCGGGCCCGCCGCGCGGGGAGGCTGCGCGCGCCCCCGCTTCGTCGGCCGGGGGTCCGGCGTGCGCCCGGCGGCCGCGCGCCGGTGGCGCGGGCAGCCGCGGCGCCGCTGCTTCCGGTCTTCTGCGGGGTGTGCGCATGGGCTCCTCGTTCCGGGACGTGCCTAAGGGCGCGGTGGTACGGGTCGTGCGGCGCGGGTGTGCCGCGGCGCGCGGGGCGGGGGCGCGCACCGGGAGCGGCGCGAGGGGGGACCGCGCGGGGCGGGCCGCGGACGGGGGCAGCGGACGGGAAGCCTGCGCGGGACGGCGTGTGGACCGGTGAGGGCGCGGTCGGGCCCCCGCGGCGGCGCCGGAGCGGCGCTCAGTGCGCGGCCGCGGTGCGCTCCCCCAGGTGCTGCGCGGAGGCCGAGGCCGCGCGCTCCTCGGCGGTCGGGGAGAGGGCGATGAAGGCGGCGGTGATGAAGAGGTAGGAGCCGAGCCCGACCGCGAGGGGGAAGACGAGCTGCATCGCGGTGGCACCGGGCAGGGCCGCGGCCGAGGGGCTGACCGTGACGGCGACGGCCGTCATCCCGGTGTAGTGCATACTGCTGACCGCGGCTCCCATGACGAGGGAGGCGACGGCGACGGCCGCCGGCGAGGTGATGTTGAGCGCCGCCCACAGCGCCGCGGTCGCCGCGATCACGGCGATGGCGACGGAGAGCGCGACGGTCAGCGGCTCGTAGGCGACCTCGCCGTGCAGGCGCAGGGCCGCCATGCCCAGGTAGTGCATGCTGGCGACGCCGAGGCCGGTCGTGAGGCCGCCCAGGAAGAGCGCCCGGCGGCGGTCCTTTCCGTAGCCGACGGCGAACACGCCGGCGCCGACGACCAGTACGGCGACCAGGAGGCTGAGGAGGGTCAGCGGCACGTCGTAGTGGATCTCGGTACCGGTGGCTTCGAAGCCCAGCATCGCGACGAAGTGCATCGTCCAGATGCCGGTGCCGATGGCCGAGGCCGCGGTGAGGAGCCAGTTGCGGCGGGAGGTGCCGGTCGCGGCGAGCGCGCGGACGGTGCAGCGCAGGCCGAGGGCGGCGCCGATGGATGCCATCACATATGACAGCGCGGGTGTCAGCCAGCCGTAGGCGGCGTGGTCCAGGTGTCCCATGGCCACGGGACGCTAGTCCGGGTGAGGGCGTGAACAGGGGGCGCATTTCGAAAGCCGCTGGAACTGCTGAGATATGACAGAGATACGTTCTCCTTCGATCACGCCGCGTACCACCTTGCGCACGGTGCGCAGACGGATGCCTCGGCGCCTGTGGGGGATCATGGGCGTATGAGCGAAGACCACACGCACGTGCAGGAGTTCTTCGGGGCGCGCGCCGCCGACTGGGACCGCAAGTTCCCGCAGGACGGGCCCGCCTTCGCCGCCGCCGTGGCCGAGTTCGGACTGCGGCCCGGCGACCGCGTCCTCGACGCGGGCTGCGGGACCGGTCGGGCACTGCCCGCGCTGCGGACGGCCGTCGGCCCCACCGGGACGGTGCTCGGCGCGGACCTGACCCCCCGGATGCTGGCTGCCGCGCAGCGCGCGGGGCGGGCCGCCGAGGGCGCCCTGCTGCTCGCGGACGTGGCCAGGCTGCCGCTGCGCGACGGGGTGCTGGACGCGGTGTTCGCCGCCGGGCTGATCGCCCACCTCCCCGACCCGGGAGCGAACCTGCGCGAGCTGGCCCGCGTGGTCCGCCCCGGCGGTGGTCTGGCGCTCTTCCACCCGATCGGACGGGCGGCCCTCGCGGCGCGCCACGGCCGCGAGCTCACCGCGCAGGACCTGCGGGCCGAGGCCAACCTCCGCCCGCTGCTGGCCGGTTCGGGCTGGGACATGGCCTCGTACGCCGACGAGGACGCCCGCTTCCTGGCGCTGGCCGTACGGCGCGGATGACACGGTCCCTCACGTCGGCCCCGCACCCGGGACCCGCGCGGGCACCGGGATCACGCCGGGGGCTGGGCCTCGGCTTCCGCGGACCGGCGGGGGTGCGGCACGGGGCAGCCGCCCGAGCCGGGCACGGGGAAGGTGCCGAGCCCGCCCACGTCGTAGCCGCCGGAACGGCTCTTGATCTCCGGGTTCTGCCGGGCGTAGTGCGGGGTGCGGCGCGGCGGCAGCAGCCGGACCGCGCGGCCGCGCAGCCGCAGCGCACCGCGGACCAGCTGCCGCACGCGCGCGCCGGGGCGCTCGTAGCGGAAGGCGTCGAGCAGCGCGTCGTCCAGGAGCGCGAGGCTCGCGCCGCGCACGGCGGGGGCGAGGGGCGCCGGGTACCAGGAGGCCATCAGGGCCAGGGTGGAGTCGGCGACCTTTCGGCCGCCCTCGTCCCAGCCGAAGTGGGCCTCCTCATAGGCGTCCAGGGCGGTCTCGAACTCCTCGAAGGAGGCGGGGACCTCCTTGATGCCCATGTGGCGGCCGAGGGTGGCGTAGTAGTTCGCGCAGGCCCGGCGCTCGTGGTGGGTCAGCGCGCGCCAGCCGTACGCGTCCAGCCAGCGCGCCGGGATCACCACGAAGGTGCACAGCACGTAGCGCATGTCCTCGTCGCAGATGTCGTAGCTGCGGTGCATCTGGTTGACGCGGCGGATCGCGGTGCGCCCGGTGTCGCTCTCGAAGCCGTGCTCCAGGACCGCGTCGAGGAGCAGGGCGGTGTCGTCGTAGCGGCGTTGGGCGCGGTCGGTGAACTCGGCCGTCTCGGCCAGCAGGCGGCCGATGGCGGGGACCGCGTAGGTGCGGAAGAGCGCGAGCTCGAGGGCACGGGTGAAGTCCCAGGGGAACTCGTAGGTGGCGGTGAGCCGGTAGATGGCGAGGAAGTCCCGATCGGGGTCGAGCCGGAGGATCTCCCTCAGCCGGTCGTAACGCTGCACCGGATGTCCCTTCCGTTGGCAGGTGTCCAACTCTACGGGTGGGCGGCGGCCTTGGAAATCGTCACCCGCAGGCTCTCGACGGGCGGGTTACCGGCTGGTTAGGGTGCGCCGACGAGAGAGCTACCGGGAGGCCACGTGTCCGACGACGAGGGTGGCGGCTCGCTGTACGTGCTGACCGCCGTGCTGCTGACCCCCACGCAGTTCCCCAGCGTCCTGGGTGACGACTTCCCCGAGGCCTGCTCCCAGCTGGGCGTGGCGCCGTCCCGGTCCGGATACGGGCTGGTGCTCGGCCAGGACGAGGAGGGGGCCCGCTGGACGGTCGTCGTGGACGACGTCGCGCTCGTGGCCGCCGCCATCGCTTCCTGGGACTGCGGGATGGAGTACGACCTGTCCCCGGACGAGCGGACGATCGTGGCCTCGCTGGCGGGCTGGCCGCTGGAGCTGTCGGTGGCCGCTTCGGGCATCCCGGAGCCGCACGATCCGGAGCAGGGCGCCGACGGCACGGGGCGGGTCCCCCTGGCGCCGCCCTCGGCCGAGGGGTGGGGGCCGGTGCAGCGCCGGATGGGAGCGGACCAGATCGCACGGGAGTGGGCGGACTGGCACGAGCGCGTGGCGACGGACGGGGGCGCGGCGGCGGCCGCGCATCCGGGACTGGCCCGTGCGCTGGAGCAGGCCGCGGGGTATGCGCGGAACCCGCCGCCGCCCGGCCGGGTGCGCTCCTCCTTCGCGGGCGAGGGCGCCCGGACGCTGCGGGCGGACGGGGCCGGCTGGTCCCTGGTGGCCCGGACCGGGGGCTCGGCCTTCGTGCTGCTGGACGAGGAGCCGGGCGAGGTGCTGGCCGTTCCCCGCGAGGGACCGGACCTGCCGGAGCTGCCGGGCCTGCTGGAGGCGCTGGACCGCGTAGCGGCACGCCCCGCGTGACGCGCGGCGCCTGACGCGCGGGCCGGGTGCCTGATGCACGGCCTGGTCAGTTGACTGCACCAACGTGACGATCAACTCGGCTCGGCAAGTGCTGTTCAAGAGCATTCACTTCGGCCGCGGTCCGGTACTCAACCCGGTGCCGGTCAGCTGGGCTCGTCGCGCGGCCTTGGCTCATCGCTCGCCGATCGCGGCCCCGGTCCGATTCCGGCGAGGGAGGCTGCGTCCGACGGTGCCGGCCCGCCAGCCGCGGGCGATTCCTGACCCGCAGTGGGAGGAGTTGTTCGGCCGGATGCTGTGCACTCGGGATCGGGCTCTGCTGTCCTGTTACGTCGATTCCGGGGCCCGGGCCAGCGAACTGCTGGGACTGCTGTTGAGTGACATTGACTGGCAAAAGGGCCAGCTCTGGGTGATCTCGAAGGGAAGCCGGGAACGGCAGCCGATCCCCGTCTCTCCGACTGGCCTGGCCTACCTCGCGGCCTACCTGGAGGAGGCTGGCCTCCCCGAGGACGGTCAGCCGGTCTGGCGGTCCCGAGTATGTGGCAGCAGCTCGAACCACTCTCACCGCCACCAGCACCCGAGCAGTGGCATTCCCCGACCGATGCGCAACCGACGGCAACCTTTCCGCCCGCAGTGGCAACCAGCCGAGGCAATGATTTCGAGTTCGGTCACCAAGGCGGGCAAGACGATGGAAACGATCCAGCACAAGGCGCGGCACCGCAGGCGCCGGCTCCACATGACGGTGGGGATTCCCACAGCGGTGGTCCTCGCGGCCGGTATGGCGTACGGCGGAGCGGCAGGGTTGTTCGGCAAGGACGCCCAGCCGAGGGCGTCGGCGGCGAAGGCGGTGACCTTGGCGAGCGACGTCGCCGATGGGTTCGCCTCCGTGACCGCGATGGGTCAGAGGGGCACGTACGGCGGACGGGACGGCGAGACCGTCACCGTGAAGAACCTCGCCGACCTGGAGAAGTACGCAACCGCGACCAAGCCGTACGTCATCGTCGTGGCGGCGGAGATCACCATGAACCCCAAGGGCAAGGAGATCAAGGTCGCCTCGGACAAGACGATCGTCGGCGCGGGGACCTCGGGCCACATCGTCGGCGGTGGGTTCTTCCTCGGCCAGGGCGTGCACAACGTCATCATCCGCAATCTGACGATCCGCGACTCCTATCAGGACCGCTGGAGCGACAAGGTTGACGACTTCGACGCGATCCAGATGGATGGCGCCCACCATGTGTGGATCGACCACAACGATCTGAGCCACATGGCGGACGGCCTGATCGACAGCCGTAAGGACACGACGTACCTGACGGTGTCCTGGAACCGGCTGCGGACCCACAACAAGGCGTTCGGCATCGGCTGGACGCCCAATACCACCGCCGACATCACGATCCACCACAACTGGTTCCACGAGACCGAGCAGCGCAATCCGTCCGCCGACAACGTCGCGCACGCGCACCTCTACAACAACTACCTCCAGGACGATCCGGGCACGGCCATCACCTCGTCCTACGGCAACTACGCCCGGGGTAGAACCAAGATGGTGCTGGAGAACAGCTACTTCGAAGGGTTCAGGAACCCCGTCATCAAGGACGACACCGCCGCCCTCGTCCAACGCGGCAACGTCTTCGTCGGCACCACCGGCCGCAACGAGCACGGAGGCGAGGCGTTCGATCCGAAGAAGTACTACAGGTACACCCTCGACGCGGCTGCCGACGTGCCTGCACGCGTGAAGTCCGGTTCCGGGCCCCAGACCATGATCGGTAAGCCGGCCGGCACCTCCGCGGGGGCAGGCGCCGCAGCCACCCTCACCGTGGCCAAGGACGGCTCCGCCCGGTACACCACCGTGCAGGCCGCGGTGAACGCCGTCCCGGCCGACAACACCTCACGGGTCGTCATCATGGTCGCCCCCGGCACCTATCGCGAGCATGTCAAGGTCCCGGCGAACAAGCCGTTCGTCACCATCCAGGGTTCGGGCGCCAGCCGCCACGACACCGTCATCATCTCCAACGCATCCACGGGCACCCCCAAGCCCGACGGTTCGGGCGACTACGGCACCGACTGTGCCGCAGTCATAGCGCTGGCCGACGAGTTCCAGGCCCGCAACCTCACCATCACCAACGACTTCGACGAGGACGCGAATCAGGGCAAGGGGGGACAGCAGGCGCTGGCCCTGCGCACCGCCGCCGACAAGGTCGTTCTCGACAGTCTCATCCTCAACGGCGACCAGGACACGTTGCTGATGGACTTCGCCGGCAAGGACAAGCTCAGCCGCGTCTACGTCACCAACTCCTACATCGTCGGCAGCGTCGACTTCATTTACGGCCGCGCGACCGCTGTGGTGGACAAGTCCGTGATCACCTTGAAGAAGCGCTGGAACGGCGCCTCGGGCGGTTACATCCTCGCGCCTGGCACCCCGCCGGACCGCAAGGGCTTCCTGGTCATCAACTCGACCGTGAACGGTGACGTGTCCGACGGGAGTTTCTACCTCGGCCGCAACTGGCACGGGGGTGGTGACGCCGGCCTCCGCCCGCAGGCCACCGTGCGCAACACCTACCTCCCCAGCGCCATCAAGACCACCACCCCGTGGAGCGACATGGGCGGCTTCTCCTGGAAGAAGGACCGGTTCGCCGAGTACAAGAACACAGGGCCCGGCGCCGGCAGCGCAAGCGGCGACCGCCCACAGCTGACCGACGCCCAGGCCGGCGGCCAGGAGATCGCCGACTGGCTGGGCAACTGGACACCCAGCGCCTCCTGAGACCCAAGATCCGGCGCTCCCCGCGGGCCCCTTCGGGTGACGCCCCGCGTGTGGTGGTGTTTACCGTCGGCACACACGTCCGGCGGGCGCTCACGGCACAGGGGATGAGCCTGCGCGGGCTCGCGGGGGAGATCGGGTGTCCACGAATCTGATCACGCAGATCGAGACCAGCAAGAGCCAGCCGTCGATCAGCAGCTTGCACCCGATCACCACGGCGGTCTCCCTCCCCATCAGGTCGCTCCTCGGCGGGGATGGAGACCGCGCCACTTCCTGCCCCTGCCTCCATCGGTGCCAGCCACCGGGCACCGCCCTGCGCAACGTTGTCGCACACCAATCCACCCGTCGGGGAGGCTGCTGGCCAGTACGGACGTCGATCCTTCGGCAAGTGCTTACGCCGCCAGGTCGTGGCACAACCTGCTTCCGCCAGTTGAGAGGCCGTGACGCAGGAGGCCGAGCAATGTTGAGAGCCGGTTCGCGCATTCGACTCGTGCCGTTGGTGCAGAGAAGGCGCGCAGCCTCCGCGCGGTCTGCACGGTGGGCGCGGGTCGGCCGTGCGCACGCGTCCGGCCGGCCGGGACCCGGGCCGCGGACCGTTCCGTCGCACGTCCTGCGGACGGGTCCGGCCGTCGGGACGCGCGGGGAGGACAGGCCGGCGACTCGTGGCGGCCGGGGCCATGAGCCCCGACCGCAGGGAGACGCCCGCCGGGCGTCCGACTGCGTGCCGCAGCCGCTCCCGGCCCTCAGCGGCCGAGCTGCTTGCGCCTGCGGGACATGCCCCGCAGTCGGCGGCGCTGGGACGAGTCCAGCAACAGGTAAGCGGCCGCGGGAACACCGATCAGGACCAGCAGACCCGCCCAGAACCCGACCGCCCAGAACAGCACGATGGCTGCCACGACTCCGGCAACCGCCACTTTTCCGCTCGTGGACATCTGCGGACACCTCCTTCTGCCGTCGACCACTACCCTCACAACGCGGCGCCGGGGCCGTGCGTTCCCCGGCGGAGCGCCGGGCGCTTCCGCGAAGTGAGCCGGGCCACGGCCCGCCCCGGCCGCCGGACGCCCGCGGTGGTGCTCGGGGAGGCCGGCCGGGCCCTGTCCGCCGGCGGGGCGCGGGCGCACGGCCGCGCGGGTTCGTCCGTACCCTCACCGCCCGCGCCGTCGTCGGGACCGTCCATGCCCCCCCGGCGGGCCGGGCCCCGGGACGGACGCGTGACCCGGACCGAGCACCCGGGCGGGGGGCCGCGGGCCGGGCCGGCCCCCTTACCGCCCGTGCCGACGCCGGGCTGCTGACGGACCGGGTGTGCAGCCCGTGGGGTGCGGACGACGCGCAGGCGCGGCGGGCCCTGGCAGCCGCGCTGTCCGACGAGCGCAGGCCGGCCGCGCCGACCCGCGTACGCGCCCTGGACCTCGAACTCGGGGCGCGGCGGGCGGACGCGGGGCTGGAGCGGGGCCGCGGCAGGTGCGCAACGTATCCGCAACCCGTGCGCGCCCAGCCTCCTGCCGTGCGGCGTCCGACGGTGGCCGGCGCCCGTCAGGGGAGGACGTCATGGCCCGTTACGCTGCGCCCGGAACCGAGGGGGCGCCCATGTCGTACGCGTCCCGCTACGGCCACTTCATCGGCGGCGAGTACGTCGGGCCCGTCCGCGGACGGTACTCCGCCCACCCCTCCCCCGTAACCGGCGAACCCTTCACGGAGGTCGCGCGCGGGACCGCCGAGGACGTGGAGGCGGCCTTGGACGCGGCCCACGCGGCGGCGCCGGCCTGGGGGCGTACCTCCGCCGCCGTCCGGTCCGGCGTCCTGCTGCGCATCGCGGACCGGATGGAGCGGAACCTTGAGGCCCTCGCGGTCGCCGAGAGCGGATCGGGGTTTCGGATCGAGTGTTCTTGGCGAAGTACTTCAACCATGGGCTTATCACCGATTGCCGATCATCCTGCTGTCGCCGTTTTTCGTGAGCCCCGAGGCGGGCGGCCCGTCCCGGGGCTGGGCCCCCGGGTCGATGCCGGGGCGAGGCGGATTGCGCGCGTGCTGGCCGGGGTGGCGACCCATGCCAGACCTGTCGAGCGGACGTTCGCTCTGCGGCGGGCTACTGAGGTTGCCGGCGAGTTGGTGGCCGCGCTGGCGGCGCTGGCTCCGGCCGTGGCCGGTGAGGAACTGCCGGCGGAGTCGACCAGTCAGTCCTACTTCCGGGTCCGCGAGGGGGAGCTGTCAGATCAACAGGCTGCTCTGCACGGCGCGCTGGTCATTCACCGCGGACTGGAGGACCTGTGTGACGCTCCCCTGTCGGGTGCCGACCTCGCCCTGGAAGTGGCCGGGATGCGACAGTCCGTGCTCGACCTCACCGGCGCGGCGGCGGACGCCGACCCCGACGACGTACCGCCGGTGGCCGTCCCCGAGCCTGGCGCGGGGGCGCCGTTGGAGAGTGTGTGGAGTGCTCGGTGGCTCATCGGCCACCAGGTCCATGTCCTGTTCAACGTCTGCGCCGCGGTCGCCGTGGCCGACGCCACCCGCCACTTACGGGACGGGGCCGGCGATGCCGCGCTGCTGCGGCTGGCAGATGCGACCGCGTACGTACGTGGTTTCCCGGCCGCCATGACCCACGCCAGCACGATCCCGGCCGATTACTACATGGCGGCGATACGCCACACCATGGCGCCTCCGTCGGTGGACATCCCGTTGAGCGGGCGACAGCATCGCGGATACAAGCTGTTCCGGGCGGCGATGAAGGAGCTGCTGTCCGTGGTTCCCGACTCCTACGAGCAGTTGGCGGCCCGCGCTCCGGAGCTGGCCGAGGCGCGGGGCGCGCTCCTGGAAGCCGACATCGTGGACGGTGAACGGCACGTCACCCTCGCGTACTCGATGGTGCATCTGCGTCGTTCCATCGCTCAGAAGCCCGAAGGCCCCGACAACGCCGTCGCCGAGCTACGGCTCATGCGGCATCGCCGCGCGGCCCAGTACGCCTCCCTGATCCGATTCGGGGACCACTACATCGCCGACGCCGTGGCCGGCCTGCGCCACTCGTGAGTCCGAGCGTCCGCCGCCCACACCGCCGGCAGGAGACCCTGATGCCCGACACGACGCCCGGCCCCACCCCACGCTCTGCCGTCGCCGCCGACTGGGCACTTGCCCCGGCCGATACCGGCGCCTGCGAGCAACTGGCCCGCAGCCTGTGCACCGGCGAGCGCGACCAGGTCGACAACCTCGAGTGGGTGGCCCGGGCCCGGGACGCCTGGGAGGACCTTCCACTTCCGCTGCGTCGTGGGGTGCGCCGGTTCCGAAGGCACTCCGGCCCGCACGGCACCTTGGTGATCGGCGGCCTGCCCGTCGGCCAGGCGGCCCTGCCCGCGACACCGGCCGTACCCGGTTCGGTCCAGCGCCAGGCCACCATCTCGGCCGCGGTGCTCACCATGGTGGCCTGCGGGCTCGGCGAGCCCCTCGCCTACCTGGCCGAGAAGTCCGGCGCCCTCGTGCAGGACGTCGTACCCGTGCCCGGCCAGGAGAGCTTCCACGGAAACGCCGGATCGGTGCCGCTGTCCTTCCACACCGAGAACGGCTTCCACCCCCACCCGCCCGACTACGTGGCCTTCCTGTGCCTGCGCGCCGACCACGACCGGGTCGCCGGCATGCGCGTCGCCGGTATCCGTGAGGCGCTGCCGCTCCTCACCCCGGTCAGCCGCGAGGCCCTGTTCGCACCGGAGTTCATCACCACACCACCGCCCTCCTTCGGCCCCGACGCCGCCGCGAGCGGGTCCGATGTCGAGCCCCGGCCGGTGTTGTCGGGAGCAGCCGAGGATCCCGACATCCGCATGGCCCAACTCGTCACCACCCCGCTCACTCCTCGGGCCGCTGCGGCGCTGGCCGAATTCGGCCGCGCCTGCGAGGCGACGGCCCGCACCCTGCGGCTGACTTCCGGCGACCTGGTCGTCATCGACAACCGCGTCACCGTCCACGGCCGCACCGCCTTCCACCCCCGCTACGACGGCGCAGACCGCTGGCTGCAACGCACCTACGTCACCACCGACCTGCGCCGCTCCCGCGACCACCGCCCCGACGACGGCCACATACTCGCCCGCTGACCGCCAGCGAGCCAGCGAGCCAGCGAGCCAGCGAGCCAGCGAGCCAGCGAGGAAACCCTGCGCCACGACCCCCCGCTGACCAGCCGGCTGCGCGCCACCACCCGCGACACCCACACCGGGGACACACCCGTCCCCGCCGGATCCCGTCTCCTGCTCCTGCTTGCCTCCGCAGCCCACGACGCACTCACCGCCCTCGCCGATGCCCTCCCCAGCTTCACCCTCACCACTCCGGAAGCCACCAGCCCAGAGAACCGGCCCCTCAACGCCACCCTCCGCGGTCCGCGACGCCTCGACGCCTCGACGTGAACTGGTAGCCCGGATGCGGTGTGCTCCGGGGGTCGACATTCTCGGTAGCGTGACCAGCTGCCGCGCGGGTGTCCACGGGTGCGGCCGGTCCGTACCGGGCCTTCGACGGAGAGTGATGAGGCTGCAATGAGTGAACTGACGAAGCCCGAGGTCGACGTTCCCCAGGGTGACGCTCCTACCGAGCTGACCATCCGGGACCTGATCGTCGGGGACGGGGTTGAGGTGAAGCCGGGCATGGTGGTCAGGGTCCACTACGTCGGGGTGACCTTCGAGTCCGGTAAGGAGTTCGACGCCTCCTGGGATCGGGGCCAGCCGTTCAAGTTCGCCCTTGGCAGCGGCAGGGTCATCAAGGGCTGGGACCGGGGGGTGAGGGGGATGAAGGTCGGCGGTCGGCGCGAGATCATCGTGCCCCCGCGTCTCGGATACGGCAATCAGTCGCCCTCGGCGTTGATCCCGGCGGGCTCGACCCTGGTCTTCGTGGTGGACCTGCTCGACTCGTATTCCAGCACCGCCGGGTGGAGCCACACCTAGGACGCATCCGGCCGATCATGCACACGCCCCGCGCCCAGCTCGTCTTCCCGGGCTCGAATTCCTCGGGCAGACAGTGCCGAGACTGCCCCAATCGTCCGGCCATCCTCACATCGGCATGCGATCACACGCTTGACCTCAATCACCCTTGAGGTGTGACGGTGATCCACATGACCACGGAATCCACATCCCACGCGGCAGACATCGAAGCGATCAACCAGCTCGTCGCCACCGTTGAGCACTCCCAAGTAAACAAGGACCCGGAGGAGTTCCTCGGCCTCTTCCACCCGGACGCGATCTGGACGACGGCCCACGGCAAGGTCCTCATCGGCCTCGACGCGATCTCGGAGTTCACCCGCAAGGTTCTCCCCACGGCGAGCTGGGACGGCAAGGTCACCTACGAGGTGGTCCATGTGCTCTTCATCCGCCCCGACGTCGCGGCGGTCAAGGTCCGTCAGCGTTACACGGCCCCGGGCGCGGAGAGCGAGGGCGCCCCGTTGTACGTGGTCTCGAAGCAAGCCGACGGCCGCTGGCTGCTGACCGCCTGCCAGAACACGGGGGTCGTCGCCGGCTAGCCCTCCTGTCGATCATGTCGGAGCCGGATCGTGAGCGCTGCCGCAGCGGCGGTGCCGAGGTCGACATGACGGCGCTTGCCGTAGCGGGTGGCAGCGCCCGGCGCTGCTCCAACCGACGGACAGCCCGTTCGACGGTGTCGCGCTCCTTGGACCCGTTCCTCGTCGGAGCCGGGCGGCCGTCCGCCGCGTGAGCCTTTGCGCGGGCGGACGGCCCGGCAGTCTGCCTTCTCCGGGATGGTCCGCCGGATGCCCCGACCCCGCAGTGAGTCGCGGCACGGCCATTGCCGTCCGGCCGTCGTCAGGAGTGCTCGGCCAGCTCGCGGCCCGTGACGGCTCGGGCGTAGGCCCACAGGGCTGCGATGACCTCGCCTCGGGTGCGGCGGCCGGCCAGGACCTCCATCTGGTAGCCGTCCTCCATGGCCACGAAGCTTGCGGCCAGCAGGCGGGGCGGAGCCTGCAGGACGAAATGGCCCTGCGCCTGGCCCAGGACCAGGATTCCCGCGTGCACGGGGATCTGGCGTTCCGTCAGCGCACTGTCGCGCTCGCCGCGGAGACCGGCCTGCGGCGGAAAGCGGGCAGCCTCTACGAGCGAGCCGAGGACGGGCACATCCACAACACCGCGCTCGCCGTCTCACCCGAGGGCGAGATCGCCGCCCGCTACCGCAAGGTCTTCCCCTGGCAGCCTGACCGAGGCTCCCGTCCGGCCCCGTCCGCCCCCCTCTGCCCCGTTCGACCGCGGAAGCGATCGTTGCCCCCGTGTACGGGCAACGGGATTCCGGCGAGAACCCGGCGCGCTCGAAGCCCCCTGCGGCGATGACGAGCTCAAGAGTCAGGACGCGAAGGACGAACACACCGTGGGGTGCTGGCGGGTCGGCTCCGGTGTTCCGGGATTCGTGGAGGGGGCGCAAAGGTGATCCCGGGGGTCTTGACGGCGTTGTTGTGAGCGTTAACACTCTTGTCACGCCAGGCCAGAGCAGTGCGGCAGGGCAGGACACACCGGCGGCCGGCGCCACGCCCACGCCGCCGACCGGGAACACCCGGGCCGCGCCGGGCCGGGCCCCCTCGTCACGCCGAGTCGCGGCGTACCACTGGAGGAAACGTGCGAAGAATCCGGACAGGGGTCGTTGCGGCGGCCCTCGGCCTGACATTGGCGGCCTGCGGCCAGAGCGCGAACGGCGTCGGGGGCGAAGCGGACGCGGGTGACGCCAAGGGGGGCCTGGTCGGGATCGCCATGCCGACCAAGTCCTCCGAGCGGTGGATCAACGACGGCGCCAACATGGTCAAGCAGTTCCAGGCCAAGGGCTACAAGACGGATCTCCAGTTCGGCGACAACGTCGTCGAGAACCAGGTCGCCCAGGTCGAGAACATGATCACCAAGGGTGCCAGGCTTCTGGTGATCGCCCCGATCGACGGCTCTTCGCTCAGCGACGTACTCCGGAAGGCCGCCGACGCGAAGATCCCGGTCATCTCCTACGACCGCTTGATCCGCGGCACCGGGGACGTCGACTACTACGCCACCTTCGACAACTACAAGGTCGGCGTCCTGCAGGCCACGTACATCACCGACCGGCTCGGTCTCCCGGACGGCAAGGGCCCCTTCAACATCGAGCTCTTCGCCGGCTCGCCGGACGACAACAACGCCGCCTTCTTCTACCAGGGCGCCATGAGCGTCCTGCGGCCCCACATCGACGCCAAGAAGCTCGTGGTCAAGAGCGGCCAGACCGAATTCGCCCAGGCGGCCACCCTGCGCTGGGACGGCGGCCTCGCCCAGTCCCGGATGGACAACCTGCTCAGCAAGGCGTACTCCGCCGCCACCGTCGACGCGGTGCTCTCGCCCTACGACGGCATCTCGATCGGCGTCGTGTCCTCCCTCAAAGGAGTCGGCTACGGCGGCGCGGGCAAGCCGCTGCCCGTCGTCACCGGCCAGGACGCCGAGCTCGCCTCCGTGAAGTCCATCATCGCCGGCGAACAGACCCAGACCGTGTACAAGGACACCCGCGAGCTCGCGAAGGTGACCGTGCAGATGGGCGACGCCCTGCTGACCGGCGGCCGCCCCGAGGTCAACGACACCGAGCAGTACGACAACGGGGTGAAGGTCGTGCCCTCCTACCTGCTGCAGCCCGTCAGCGTCGACAGGGACAACTACCGGAAGGTGCTCGTCGACTCCGGGCAGTACACCGCCGACCAGCTGAACTAGCCGCTGCCAGGCCCGCCACCAGGTCCGCCACCGGGCCCACGAGCCGGTGGTGCGGCGCCGCCCCGACCGGCCCGCCGCACCACCCCAGTCGAACGGACTCACCACCATGGCCGGACCCGTCCTCGAGATGCGTTCGATCAGCAAGTCCTTCTCCGGCGTCACAGCGCTCTCGGACGTCAATCTGACCGTCGCCGCCGGCGAGGTGCACGCCGTCTGCGGCGAGAACGGGGCCGGCAAGTCCACCCTGATGAAGGTGCTCAGCGGCGTACATCCGCACGGTTCCTACGACGGCGAGATCCGTTTCGAGGGCGAACCGTGCACCTTCGCGGACATCCGGGCCAGCGAGCGCCGCGGCATCGTGATTATCCATCAGGAACTGGCGCTCATACCCTACTTGTCCATCGCGGAGAACATCTTCCTCGGCAACGAGCACGCCTCGGGTGGCTTCATCAACTGGCACCGGACGCTCACCCACGCCCGGGCCCTGCTGGAGCGCGTGGGCCTGCCGGACCACCCGCAGACCCGCGTCGCGGACATCGGCGTGGGCAAGCAGCAGCTCGTGGAGATCGCCAAGGCGCTCGCGAAGGAGGTCAAGCTGCTGATCCTGGACGAGCCGACGGCCGCACTCAACGACGAGGACAGCCGCACACTGCTCGACCTCATCCTCGAACTCAAGGCCCAGGGCATCGCCTGCATCGTCATCTCGCACAAGCTCAACGAGGTCGCCCGCGTCGCCGACACCGTCACCATCCTGCGCGACGGCCGGACCATCGAGACCGTCTCGGTCGGCGCCGAGGGGATGTCCGAGGACCGCATCATCCGCGGGATGGTCGGCCGGGACCTGGAGCACCGCTACCCCGAGCGCACCCCGGACATCGGGGAGGTCGCGCTGGCCGTCGAGGACTGGACCGTCCTGCACCCGATCGACGTGCACCGCACGGTGGTCGACGCCGCGTCGATCACGGTCCGGCGCGGTGAGATCGTCGGCATGGCCGGCCTGATGGGCGCGGGCCGCACCGAGCTGGCGATGAGCGTCTTCGGACGGTCCTACGGACGCCGCACCAGCGGCCGGGTCCTGCTCGACGGCAAGGAGATCCGTACGCGCACGGTCCCCGAGGCGATCTCCCACGGCCTCGCCTACGTGACCGAGGACCGCAAGCACCTCGGGCTCGACCTCGCGCAGGACATCCGCCGCAACATCTCGCTGAGCGCGCTCGGCAAGGTCTCCCGCCGGGGCTGGGTAAATCGGCACGAGGAGACCCGCGTCGCGGAGGGGTACCGCAGGACCATGAACATCAAGGCGCCGTCGGTGTTCGCGGAGACCGGAAAGCTCAGCGGCGGGAACCAGCAGAAGGTCGTCCTCAGCAAGTGGATCTTCTCCGACCCCGAGGTGCTCATCCTCGACGAGCCCACCCGGGGCATCGACATCGGGGCGAAGGCCGAGATCTACGCGGTGATCGCCGAGCTCGCGGCCCGGGGCAAGGCCGTCCTGCTCATCTCCTCCGAGCTGCCGGAGCTGCTCGGCCTGTGCGACCGCATCTACACCATGGCCGAGGGGCGCATCACCGGTGAGACGCCCCGGGCGGACGCGACCCAGGAATCCCTCATGCGCCTCATGACCGTGGGCGCGGCAACCCAGAACGAGCAGGTGTGACGCATGACCCAGATCCAGAACCCCGCCCTCGACGGCGGGGGCACCGCCCCCGCCGGGGACAAGCGCACCGGTGCGCCGGAGGGTCCGCGCGCCCTCCTCGTCCACCTTCTGCGCGGCAACATCAGGCAGTACGGCATGCTGGTCGCCCTGGCGCTGATCATCGTGCTGTTCCAGATCTGGACCGACGGAACACTGCTCAAACCGCTCAACGTCACCAACCTGATCCAGCAGAACGGCTACATCCTCATCCTGGCCATCGGGATGATGATCGTCATCATCGCCGGCCACATCGATCTGTCGGTGGGGTCCCTGGCGGCCTTCGTGGGCGCCGCGGCCGCGGTGATGATGGTGCACCACGACATCCCCTGGCCGGTGGCGTCGGGCGCCGCGCTCCTCATCGGAGCCGCGGCCGGAGCATGGCAGGGCTTCTGGATCGCCTACGTGGGCATCCCGTCGTTCATAGTGACCCTCGCGGGGATGCTGCTCTTCCGGGGCGGGACGCAGATCCTGCTCCAGGGCCAGTCGGTGGCCCCCTTCCCGCAGGGCTTCCGCCAGATCAGCAGCGGCTTCCTGCCGGAGGCCGGACCGCACACGAACTACCACAACCTCACTCTGCTGCTCGGCTTCGGCGTGCTCGCGCTGGCGGTCGTACAGGAGGTCCGAGGTCGCCGCCAGGCCGCCTCCTACGGGCTGCGACTGCTGCCGATGGGCTTCTTCCTCGCCAAGCTGGCCGCGATCACCGGCGCGGTGACGGTCTTCACCCTGCTGCTCGCGAGCTACCACGGCTTCCCGATCGTGCTGCTCATCCTCGGGGTGCTCCTGGTCGCCTTCGGCTACGTGATGCGCAATTCCATCCTGGGCCGCCACACGTACGCCATCGGGGGCAACGAGCCCGCCGCCAGGCTGTCCGGGGTCAAGAGCAAGCGCATCGTCTTCCTCGCCTTCGTCAACATGGGCGTCCTGGCGGCCCTGGCCGGGCTGGTCTTCGCGGCCCGCCTCAACGCGGGTACGCCGCAGGCGGGCATCAACTTCGAGCTGGAGGCGATCGCGGCGGCCTTCATCGGCGGCGCCTCGGCCTCCGGCGGTGTCGGCACGGTACTCGGCGCGATCATCGGCGGCCTCGTACTGGGCGTACTGAACAACGGCATGTCACTGGTCGGCATCGGCACCGACTACCAGCAGGTCATCAAGGGGCTCGTGCTCTTGGCGGCGGTCGGCTTCGACGTGTGGAACAAGCGCAGGGCCGGCTCCTGAGGTCGCCGCGCGACGACGGTTCGCCCCCGGGCCCGGGCCGGGGCGAACCGTCGTGCCCGCCCGTGCCAGGGCACGGGAACTCACACCTCCTCGGGGGGAACGAAGGGGTCCGTGGGACGGAAAAACGGGGTCACGCACCAGTGGGAGCGCTCCCACCATGCTCCCGGGCCGAGCAGGAGGTCAAGATGCGCGAGCCCGCGAGAAATCGGGGGCCCGCCGTGACGAAGCCGTGCACGGCTCTGGCCGCCGGCCGGACCGCGCGCTATGGTCCAGCCTTACCAGTGGGAGCGATTCCGACAGTTGACGCCGCAGCACGAAGGCGTCTGAGCTGCAAGGAGTCGCTCATGCGACACCCCCCGCACGTTTCCGCGTTACTCGCGGGCGCGGCCCTCGCCACGGTGAGCGCCTCGCCCCTCCCCCACCTGCCGGCGGCCGCGGCCGCACCCGTCTGCGTCGTCGAGTACTCCGTCGCCCACAGCTGGGACCAGGGCTTCCAGGGTGCGGTCACCCTCACCAACAAGGGTGCCCCGCTCACCGGTTGGACGCTTACCTTCGACCTTCCCGGCACACAGCGCGTCAGCCAGGGCTGGAACGCGAAGTGGTCCCAGAACGCGCATACCGCCGCGGCTGCCCACGAGACGTGGAACGGCGCGCTCGGCACCGGATCGAGCGTCACCCTCGGCTTCCTGGCCTCCAGGTCGGCGGGCGATCCGGCCCCCACGGCGTTCGCGCTCAACGGCAACACCTGCGCCACCGGGCCCGGCGGCCCGTCCGAGCCACCGACGCCGACGCCCACGCCCACCCCCACCCCGACACCGACCCCGACACCGACCCCGACACCGACCCCGACACCGACACCGGTGGAAGATCCGCCCGTCCTCCGTGTGAGCGATAACAAACTGGTCGACGCCTCCGGAGCCACCCGACGGTTGACCGGAGTCAACCGCTCCGGCGGCGAGTTCATGTGCGTCCAGGGCCACGGGATCTTCGACGGTCCCGTGGACGACCGCGCCATCGCGGCCATCGCGGACTGGAACGTCAACGCGGTCCGCATCCCCCTCAACGAGGAGTGCTGGCTCGGCCTGGACAACATCAGGCCCGAGTACGCCGGAGCCCGCTACCGTGACGCGGTGACCGCCCTGGTGCGGCGCATCGAGGACCACGGCATGACCCCCGTCGTCGAACTGCACTGGTCCTGGGGCCAGTACACCGGCAACAGCGCGGGCTGCGCGGACATCCACGCCAGCTGCCAGAAGCCCATGCCGGACGCCCGCTACGCGCCGGCCTTCTGGACCTCGGTCGCGAACACCTTCAAGGACGACCCCGCCGTCGTCCTCGACCTGTTCAACGAGCCCTATCCGGACCGGGCCGGCGGCACCCCCGCCCAGGCCTGGAGCTGCTGGCGGGACGGCGGCAGCTGTCCCGGCATCGGCTACGAGGTGGCGGGCATGCAAGACCTCGTCGACGCGGTACGGGCCACCGGCGCGCGGAACCTGGTCCTGGCGGCCGGAATCGCGTACGCCAACGACCTCAGCCAGTGGCGGGCGCACCGACCGCACGACCCGGCCGGCAATCTCGCCGCGGCCTGGCACGTCTACAACTTCAACGCCTGTGCCGACGAGGCCTGCTGGGACTCGGTGCTCGGCCCGCTCGCGGCCGAACTGCCGATCGTGGCCGGCGAGATCGGTGAGAACACCTGCGCTCACGCCTTCGTCGACCGGGTGATGCGGTGGTTCGACGGCCGGGGGCTGTCCTATCTCGGCTGGACCTGGAACACGTGGGACTGCGCCGCCGGGCCCGCACTGATCAGCTCCTACGAAGGCGTCCCCACGGCCTTCGGCATCGGGCTGCGCGACCACCTGCGCGCCCTTCCCGCACGCGATGGAAAGGACACACCATGACCTCCACGACTCCACTCCGTCCCCGTACCGCCTTACTCGCGGCCGCGGCCCTCGTCGCCGCGGCCACCGGCACCGCGACCGCCGTGTCCACCGCGAGCACCGGACGGGCCGCCGCGGGCTGCGCGGTCGACTACACCGTCCAGAACCAGTGGGGTTCCGGCTTCACCGCCGCGGTCACCGTCACGAACACCGGCCCGGCCGTCCAGAGCTGGCAGCTCCAGTGGTCCTTCGCCGGAAACCAGCAGGTCACCCAGGGGTGGAACGCCGGGCTGACGCAGAGCGGCACCGGCGTCACCGCCAAGAACCTCGCCTACAACGGGTCGCTCGGCACCGGCGCCTCCGCCTCGTTCGGATTCAACGCCTCGTTCAGCGGTGCCAACGCCCTCCCGGCCGCCTTCACGCTGAACGGCGTCACCTGCGGCGGGCCCGGACCCACGGACCCGCCCGGACCGACGGACCCGCCCGGCCCGACCGACCCGCCCGGGCCCACCGACCCTCCCGGGACCCGTGTAGACAACCCGTACCGGGGTGCGTCGGTCTACGTGAACCCCGAGTGGTCCGCGAAGGCCGCGTCCGAGCCCGGCGGCACCAGGATCTCCGGCCAGCCGACCGGCGTGTGGCTGGACCGGATCGCCGCCATCGCCGGCACGTCGAGCAGCAGGGGGCTGCGCGCGCACCTCGACGAGGCGCTGCGGCAGAAGGGCTCGGGCGAGCTGGTCGTCCAGCTCGTCATCTACAACCTCCCCGGCCGCGACTGCGCGGCCCTCGCCTCCAACGGCGAGCTGAAGGCGGACGAGATCGAGGCGTACAAGACGCGGTACATCGACCCGATCGCGGCGATCCTGGGCGACCCCCGGTACGCCGGCCTGCGCATCGTCACCACGGTCGAGATCGACTCCCTGCCCAATCTCGTCACCAACACCGGCAGCCGGCCGACCGCCACCCCGCAGTGCGACACCATGAAGGCCAACGGCAACTACCTGAAGGGCGTCGGGTACGCCCTGAAGAAGCTCGGGGCCGTCCCCAACGTCTACAACTACGTCGACGCGGGGCACCACGGGTGGATCGGCTGGGACGACAACTTCGGCCCCTCGGCCGACCTGTTCAAGCAGGCCGCCACGGCCGAGGGCGGCACCGTCGCCTCCGTGCACGGGTTCATCACCAACACCGCCAACTACAGCGCCCTGAAGGAGGAGCACTTCTCGATCGGCGACTCGGTCGCGGGCAAGTCCGTCCGCGAGTCGAAGTGGGTGGACTGGAACCGCTACGTGGACGAGCTCTCCTTCGCGCAGGCCTTCCGCGCCAAGCTCGTCTCCGTCGGCTTCGACCCGGGGATCGGCATGCTCATCGACACCTCCCGCAACGGCTGGGGCGGCGCCGCCCGGCCCAGCGGCCCCGGCTCCGCGGCGGGCGTGGACCCGTACGTCGACGGGGGGCGCTTCGACCGCCGCATCCACATCGGAAACTGGTGCAACCAGTCCGGGGCGGGACTCGGCGAGCGTCCGACGGCGCACCCCGCCGCGGGGATCGACGCGTACGTCTGGATGAAGCCGCCCGGCGAGTCCGACGGCTCCAGCACGCAGATCCCCAACGACGAGGGCAAGGGATTCGACCGGATGTGCGACCCGACGTACGGGGGCAATCCGCGCAACGGGTTCAACCCGTCGGGGGCCCTGCCGGGGGCGCCCGTGTCGGGCCGGTGGTTCTCCGCCCAGTTCCAGGAGCTGATGCGCAACGCCCACCCGCCGCTGCGCTGATCGGCGCCGCAGGCAGGTGACGCGCGGCCGTCGGCACCCCCGGGGGCGTCGGCGGCCGCGCCCGCACGGTGTGCGGCACCGGCGCGCGCCCTGTGCGAGCGAGGTGTTCAATGAGATCAGGAGCGCCCTCGATCCTGCCGGAGTGAGACACGCGTGAGCGACAACGGCCCGGGAGAACGCGTCGCAGCAGCGGACTTCCCCACGGCTGTCCTGCTCCTCGACGCCTCCGGCGGGGTCTTGACGGGCACCCGCGCGGCGGCGACGCTCCTGGGCACTCCCGACGCCATCGGTGGTCCCGGTCACGAGCGGCTGGACGCGGAGCTGCTCTTCGAGGATCCCGGCCTGTGGGCCCGGCTGATCGCCGGAGCCGTCGGAGGTGCCCGGCGCGGCGCCCGCGCGCGGCTGCGGCGGCCGGACGGCGGCCGGCTGGACGCCGACGTGGACGTCATCGCCCTCCTGAAGGGTTCGTCGGCGCGCTTCCTGCTGCGCCTGCGTGCCGCCGATCCGGACCACACCGTCCCGGTCACCGCAGCCGGTGACGTCCGCCGGTCGCCGCCCCTGCCGCCTGCGGACCAGCGCGCGGCCGAGCGGCTGGCGCTGCTCAACGCGGCCGCCGCGGAGATCGGCAGCTCCCTCGACATGGTGGGCGACGCCGAGCAGCTGACCAGGCTCCTCGTCCCCGCGTTCGCCGACCTGGCGGCCGTCGACCTCACCGCACCGGTACTGCTCGGCGAGGAGCCCGGAGAGCTGGTCACCGGAGCGCCGATGCGGCGCGTCGCCGTACGGGCCGGGGACGGACGGTGGCCGCCCGAGAACCACCCGGTGGGCGACACGATCCGGCTGCGGAGCGTCGAGAGCAGCCACCTGCGCGAGGGCTCGGCGGTCTTCCTCCCCGACCTGACCGAGCTCCGCGCGGTGCTCTCGGGCGAGGAGGAGCGCTCGCGGCTGATCCTTCCGCCCCAGGCCGACTCCCTCATGCTGATCCCGCTGCGGGCGCGCGGCGCGGTCCTCGGCGCGCTGGTCCTGTGGCGCACGGCGGACCGCCGCCCGTTCGACCAGGAGGACGCGGTCCTCGCCGAGGAGATCGGCTCCCGGGCCTCGCTGAGCATGGACAACGCGCGCCGCTTCACCCGTGAGCGCCGTACCGCGGAGGCCCTGCAGCGCAGTCTCCTGCCCAGGCCGGTCATGGACGTCACCGGGGCGGAGACCTCCGGGGTCCTCGTGCCCGCCACCATGACCCCGGCCGTCGGGGGCAGCTGGTTCGATGTCATCCAACTCCCTTCGACGCGGCTCGCGTTCGTCGTGGGCACGGTGGCCGGTCACGGCCTCAACGCGACGGCCGCCATGGGGCGTCTGCGGTCGGCCGTACAGACCCTGGCCGATCTCGACCTCAGTCCGGACGAGCTGCTGGCGCACCTCGACGACCTCGTGGTGCGCTTCATCGAGGACGATGACCGCCAGGAGCCGGACGCGGACGCGCCGAGCGCGCTGACCGGCGCCACCTGCCTCTACGCCACCTACGACCCGGTGTCCCGCACCTGCGTGGTGGCCGGCGCCGGCCACCCGCCCCCCGTGCTGGCGGCCACGGGACGGGCCGGGAGCGGTCCGGTGGCCTACCGCCCCGGTCCGGTCCTGGGCACCGGCGGGCAGCCGTTCGAACCGACGGAACTGTGCCTGGGGCCCGGCGACGTACTGGCCTTCTACGGCGGAGCGCTCGCCGAGGGAACCGGCCGGGCGGAGCGACGCTGGGAGGCGGTCCTGGCGGGCGTGCGGGACGGCGCCGCGAGCGGGCTCGCGGTCACCGAGATCGGCCGCGGCATCCTGGACGCCCTGGCGGGCGAGCCGACGCACGACAGTCTCGCACTGCTCGTGGCACGGGTCCGGGAGGTGTCGGCGGATGCCACCGCCGCATGGGAGCTGGCCGCCGACCCCTCCCTCGTCGGGCGGGCACGCACGCTCGTCTCGGACCAGCTGGCCGCCTGGGGGCTGGAGGACCTGGTCTTCACCACGGAGCTGATCGTCAGCGAGCTGGTCACGAATTCCATCCGCTACGCGGGCGGCCCGGTCGGCCTGCGGCTGATCAAGGACCGTGTGCTGACCTGCGAGGTCGCCGACCCGAGCCACACGCAGCCGCACCTGCGCCGGGCGCAGCCCACCGACGAGGGCGGCCGCGGCCTGTTCCTCGTCGCCCAGCTCACCCACCGCTGGGGCAGCAGGTACACGGCGGTCGGCAAGACCATCTGGACGGAACAGCTCCTCGGGGACGGCTGAGGTCCGCGCCGCCGCGCCCGGACGGCCACGGGCGCGGACCCGCGCCGTCAGAATCCCTGCGCCAGCCGGTGGTAGGCCTGGTTCCAGCGGATCTCCTGGGTGAACCGGCGGATTCCGGTGTCGCCGTCGATGACCAGCAGTTCCGTGCCGAGCATGTCGGCGAGATCGCCCAGTTCCTCGGTCCCCACGGCGCTGGACAGCACGGTGTGGTGCGGGGCTCCGGCGATCAGCCAGGCCTCGGCCGAGGTCCGCAGGTCCGGCCGGGGCCGCCACACGGCGCGGGCCACCGGCAGGTTGGGCAGGGGTTCGGCGGGCTCGACCACGTCGATCGCGTTGGCGACCAGGCGGAACCGGTCGCCCATGTCGGCGAGTCCGACGACCACTGCCGGGCCGGTGTGCGCGTCGAAGACCAGGCGGACGGGGTCCTCCCGGCCGCCGATCCCCAGCGGGTGGATCTCGCAGGAGGGGACTGCGGCCGCGATCGTCGGGCAGACCTCCAGCATGTGCGCGCCGAGGATCAGTTCCGCGCCCGGCTCCAGGTGGTAGGTGTAGTCCTCCATGAAGGACACGCCGCCCGGCAGCCCCTCGGACGCCACTTTGAGCGTGCGCAGCAGGACCGAGGTCTTCCAGTCGCCCTCGCCGCCGAAGCCGTACCCGTCGGCCATCAGCCGCTGCACGGCCAGTCCCGGCAGCTGGCGCAGGCCCCCGAGGTCCTCGAAGTTGGTGGTGAAGGCACGGAAGCCGCCGGCGGTGAGGAAGGCGCGCAGGCCCAGCTCGATGCGCGCCGCGTAGCGCAGCGAGGCGTGGCGGTCCCCGCCGGCCCGCAGCGCGGGCGCCACCCGGTAGGTGTCCTCGTACTCCTTGACCAGTTCGGTGACGTCGGCGTCCGCGGCGGCGTCGACGGCCTCGACGAGGTCGTTGACCCCGTAGGTGTTGACGGAGACGCCGAAGCGCAGCTGCGCCTCCACCTTGTCGCCCTCGGTGACGGCGACATCGCGCATGTTGTCGCCGAAGCGGGCCAGCCTGAGGCCGCGCAGCTCGGCCCGCCCCGCCGCCGCCCGGGCCCACGCGGCGATGCGGGCGGCCACGGAGGGGTCGCTGACGTGGCCCGCCACCGTCTTGCGGGTGACACCGATGCGGGACTGGATGTAGCCGAACTCCCGGTCTCCGTGCGCCGCTTGGTTGAGGTTCATGAAGTCCATGTCGATGGACGACCAGGGCAGGGCCACGTCGGCCTGGGTGTGCAGGTGCAGCAGCGGCTTGCGCAGCGCGTCGAGGCCGGCGATCCACATCTTGGCCGGGGAGAAGGTGTGCATCCAGGCGATGAGGCCGATGCAGGCGTCGTCGGAGTTCGCCTCCAGGCAGATGCGGCGGATCGCTGCGGCGTCGGTGAGGACGGGCTTCCAGACGATCCGGACAGGTGCGCCGGGGGCGTCCTGGAGGGTGTCGGCGATCTGCCGGGACTGCCGTGCCACCTGCTGGAGGGTCTCGTCCCCGTAGAGGGACTGGCTGCCGGTCAGGAACCACACTTCGCGTTCTTCGGGTGTTGCCACGGGAGAGCTCCTCACCGGTCGGCCGGCTGGCCGTACACGTTCTGGTAGCGGTGGTTCAGTGCGTCGATGTCGCTCTGTGCCAGGGGCAGCGGCTCCCCCAGCTGGCGTGAGATGTGGACCGTGCGGGCGACGTCCTCGCACATCACGGCGGCCTTGACCGCTGCCCGGGCGTCCTTGCCGACGGTGAAGACTCCGTGGCTCTGCATCAGGACGGCGGGCGAGCGGTGGCCGCGCAGCGTCTCGACGATGCCCCGGCCGATGGAGTCGTCCCCGATCAGCGCGAAGGGGCCGACGGGGATCTCCGCTCCGAACTCGTCGGCCATGGCGGTCAGCACGCAGGGGACGGCCTCGCCGCGGGCCGCCCAGGCGCAGGCGTAGGTGGAATGGGTGTGCACCACGCCGGAGACCTGCGGCATGTGCCGGTAGACGTAGGCGTGCGCGGCGGTGTCGGAGGAGGGGGCGCGGTCTCCCTCGACCACGTTCCCGTCGAGGTCGCAGACGATCATGCCCTCGGGGGCCAGGTCCTCGTAGGGGACGCCGCTGGGTTTGATCACTATGAGGTCCTCGCCCGGTACGCGGGCGGACACGTTCCCGGCCGTCCAGACGACGAGGCCGTAGCGGACCAGTTCCTGGTGCAGGTCGCTGACCTCGCGGCGCAGCTGCTCGATCGGTGACGTCATGAGCGGTTCAGGGCCTCTCGGTCGGGGCGGTCCGGGTGGTCGTGGCCGGAGCGGCGAGGGCGGCGTTGCGCAGGGCACGCAGCCGGTGCAGCTGCTTGTCGGGGCCGGCGCCGAAGTGGTCGTGCAGGGCGCGGTACTCGGCGTACAGCGCGTCGTAGGCATCGGCTCGGGCGGGGTCCGGCAGGTAGGTGGCCCGCTGGACGCGGCCCATGGCCGCCGCGGCGGTCCGCACGTCCGGGTGTGCGCCGGCGGCGACGGCCGCGTGGATGGCGGCGCCGAGGGCCGGGCCCTGGGCGGAGGCGGCGAGGGACACCGGGCGGCGGAGCACGTCGGCGTGGATCTGCATCAGCAGGGCGTTCTTCTTCAGACCGCCGGTGACGACGAACTCGTGCACCGGTACGCCGCCCGCGTCCAGGGCGTCGACGATGGTGCGGGTGCCGAAGGCGGTGGCTTCCAGCAGGGCGCGGTAGACGTCCTCGGGCCTCGTCGCCAGGGTGAGGCCGACGATGACGCCGGAGAGGTGGTGGTCGACCAGGGGGGAGCGGTTGCCGTTCATCCAGTCGAGGGCGACCAGTCCGTGGCCGCCGACGGGCTGGTCGGCGCACTTGCGGGTCAGCGCCTGGTGCAGGTCCTCGCCGCGGGCGTCGGCCTCGGCCCGGTAGTCGGCCGGGACGCCCTGGGCGAGCCACCAGGCGAAGATGTCTCCGACCGCGCTCTGTCCGGCCTCGTAGCCGTACGCTCCGTCGACGATCCCGCCGTCCACGACGCCGCAGATGCCGGGGACGTCGGCGAGCGCGGCGCCGTTCACCACGTGGCAGGTGGACGTGCCCATGACGGCGAGCAGCCGGCCGTTCTCGACGGCCTGGGCGGCGGCGGCCGCGACGTGGGCGTCGACGTTGCCGACGGCGACCGCGATGCCCTCGGGCAGGCCCGTCCACGCGGCGGCCCGCGCGGTGAGCGAGCCGGCCCGGGAGCCCAGCGGGGAGAGCGGATGCTCCAGGCGGGTGCGGGCGAAGTCCCCGAAGTCCGGGTGCAGGGCGGCGAGGTAGTCCTCGTCGGGGTACCTGCCGTCCTGGTGGATGCCCTTGTAGCCGGCGGTGCACGTGTTGCGGGTCTCGGTGCCCGTGAGCTGCCAGACGATCCAGTCGGCCGCTTCGATCCAGCGCTCGGTCGCCGCGTACGTCTCGGGGTCCTCCTCCAGCACCTGCAGCGCCTTCGCGAACTGCCATTCGGCGGAGATCCTCCCGCCGTAGCGGGTGATCCACTTCTCGGCGCGCAGGTGGGCGAGGTGGTTGATCCGGTCCGCCTGGCCCTGGGCGGCGTGGTGCTTCCAGAGCTTGGGCCAGGCATGGGGGCGGTCGCCCAGCCCGGTCTCCGAGAGCGGCTGCCCGTCGCGCCGTACCGGCAGGACCGTGCAGGCGGTGAAGGCGGTCGCCACACCGATGACGAGCGCCGGGTCCACGCCCGCGGAGGCGAGGGCCTCCGGGACGGCGGTGCGCAGCACCTCGCGCCAGTCGTCGGGGTGCTGGAGTGCCCAGTCGGGCGGCAGGGCGGCCCCGGTGGTGGGCAGTTCACGGTCGATGACGCCGTGGCGGTAGGTGTGGACGGCGGAGCCGAGCTCCTCTCCGTCGTGTACGCGGACCACCACCGCGCGGCCGGACAGGGAGCCGAAGTCGACGCCGACGACACAGCGCACGGCGTCCGGAGCGGCTGGGGGACGGGACGGGGTCACGTTCACATCCTTCGTACGTAGCCCAGCGCTCCCGGGGCGCACCCCGGGCGGCGGGGGTCGGCTGCCCGCGGGGCGGCCTTGCGCTCAGATTGTGAGCGTTAACAATCCACGTCCACAAGAGGCCCGGCATGCAGCGTTACCCAATCTTGACCTCATGCCCCCGGTTGCACCGGAAGCTCCTTGCCCCCGCTGACCTGCGCGGACGCATCGGCTTCCGCGGACCTACCGGGGCGCGCGGCCCGTGCTGCGGCGCAAGACGATCTCCGTGGGTACCAGGACGTGCCTGCTGGGGGCCTCCGGCGCACCGCCGTGCTCCCCGCCCCGCCCACCCGTGGCGCGCTCGTCCCCGGTCAACTCGTCGACCAGCAGTTCCAGCGCACGCCGGCCCAGTTCGCCGAAGTCCTGCCGGACCGTCGTCAACGGCGGGGCGAAGTACGCGGCTTCGGAGATGTCGTCGAAACCGACCACGCTGATGTCCCCGGGGATCGCCCGGCCCGCTTCGTGCAGCGCGCGCAGCAGGCCCAGCGCCAGCTGGTCGTTCGCGCAGAACACCGCGGAGACGGTGCGGTCCCCGGCGATCCGCAGGCCGGCCTCGTAACCGCCGCGGGCACTCCAGTCCCCCGGATGGACCTCGGGCACCGGGGCGCCCGCCTCCTCGAGGGCCCTGCGCCACCCGGCCTGCCGGGCCGTGGTCTCCAGCCAGCCCGGCGGGCCGGAGATGTGGTGGACCGTGGTGTGGCCGAGGTCGAGCAGGTGCCGGGTGACGGCCTGGGCGCCCGCCTCGTTGTCGACCGAGACCGTGGGCACGCGCGACCCGCTGCCCGACCCGACGGCCACCACGGGGACTGCCGTGGACAGCCGGGCGATCGCGCGTACCGCCGGGGTCTGCGGCGCGATCACCACGATGCCCTCGACGCCCTGGTCCCTGAGCCGGTCCACGGCCTCCTGCACCGCGCGCGCGTCCAGGGACCGGATGCTCGCCACGCTGACGAAGTAGCCCGCACTGCGCGCGGCCTGCTCGATGCCGTCGAGCATGGAGGCCGGACCGTAGAGCGCACTGCCGAAACTGACCACGCCGAGCGTCTGGGACCGGCGGGTGACCAGGGCCCGGGCCGCCACGTTGGGGCGGTAGTCCAGCTCGCGGATCGCGGCGAGCACCCGCTCACGTGTGCCGGGGCGAACGTGCGGTGCGCCGTTGAGCACCCGCGACACCGTCTGGTGCGACACCCCGGCAACGCGGGCGACGTCGGCCATCACGGGCTGGCGCGGTTCAGGTTGTTCCGTTCGTGCCGTTCCCACGGGGAGCCCTCTCGTCGGCGGAGCCCGCGGCAGCCGGCCCGGACTCCGGTGCGCGGACCGGATGCGCGGTGGTGCCTGCACAGGGGCGCCACGTGGGTGAGTGTAAGTGTTCACGATCACAGGGCCCGCCGATGCCCGGGTGCGGCCCGGAGAGCCGGGCCGGGGACCGGGCCGCCGATCTCCGTCGCCGCCGGCGGGACCCCGGCCCGGCGGGGGCGCGGACGCGTGCGCGCCCTACGCGAACCCGCCCCACACGGCGGCTGGGGGCTCCGCGGGACCGGCGGCGGCGTCGATCCGGTACCTGTCGCCCTTCGCATCGCGCCCGCCGGCGGCGTGGTCGTACTGGCCCGCGAAGACGTGTTCGCCGGACGGGACGGTCCTGCCGGGTTTGAGGGTCCACCGGTAGACGAGGAAGCCGCCTTCCCGGCGGGCGGAGACGTCGAAGTCCGCGGCGGGCCGGGTCCGCCAGCTGCCGGTGTCCTTCACCCCCTCGGTGAGGGCGATGCGCAGCTCGACGACGAGGCTGGAGAGCGGTTTCCGCGTGGTGAGGGTGACGTTGCTCTGTGCCCAGTAGGCGTTGCTGTGGGGATCGACCGAGCCGTCGGCCCGGAGCGGACCGTCCTCGGTCCGGCTGCCCTCCATCGGCTGCGCCGTGCGGGCGGGCGCGGACGGAGCGGGGGCGGACGGGCTGGAGGCGGGCGGAGCGGAGGCGGACGGGACGGCAGCGGACGGAGCGCCTGGGGACGGGGTCGTCGCGGACGGAGCGCCCGCGGACGGAGCGGCGGCCGACGGAGCCGTTGCGGACGGAGCGGCGGACGGGGCCGCTGCGGACGGGGCGCCCGACGGGGCCGCGGCCGTCGGGTTCCGCGGCGGGTCAGGGGTGTGCACGACGGCCACCACCGCGAGGGCGCTCACGGCCAGGGTGCCGGCGGTCGCCAGCGTCGCGAGGGCGGTCTTCGGCCAGGACAGGAAGCGGACGCGTGCGCGGTCCCGCGGGCGGCGTCCGGCGTCGGGACGGACCGCGCCGCGCTCGACCCGCGCCAGCATGCGTGCCCGGTCGGGCCGGTGGGCTTCGGCACTCTCGCGCAGCCGGCCGCGCAGTTCGTCGGTCATCGGCTCCCCCTCCCCACCAGTTCGTCGGCGGCCCGGGCACCGAGCAGCCGCTGCAGTTCCGCCGTCCCCTTCGAGGTCTGGCTCTTTACCGTACCCACCGATATCCCGAGCGCCGCCGCCGTGTCCCTCTCCGAGAGGTCGAAGGCGTACCGCAGTACCACGCAGGCGCGTTTGCGGAACGGCAGCGTGTCCAGAGCGGCCCGCACGTCCAACACGGCGGCCGTGTCCGGCCCGTCGGTCCGCTCGGGGCGGCGCGACCAGAACAGCAGGACGCGGCGCCGCTCGCGCAGCGTGCTCCGCATCCGGCTGCGGGCGAGGTTGGCGACGACTCCGCGGGCGTAGGCAGCCGCCGAATCGGCGCGGCGGACCCTGTCCCAGCGGTGCCAGAGCGCGACCATCGCGTCCGCGGCGAGGTCGTCCGCAGCGTCCGCCTCTCCGGTCAGCAGGTACGCCAGACGGGAGAGTTCGGCGTGGTGGCGTTCGAAGAACGCGTGGAAAGCCGCGGCCGCCTCGTGTTCGGTCATGGCCTCGGTACGGCCTCTCGGTGCGACGGGGGCGGTCTCGGGCAGGTGCCGGAGCGTAGCAGTCCGTTCGACCGTCCGTTCGGACACCTCCCTCCCCCGGCCGGGTCCGGGGCGGGCTGCGGCCGGTTGTTCCGCCGACGGCCGGGCCCGCGCCGTCCTCCGGGAGCGCTTCCCCGGGCGGCACGTCGAGCCGGTCGCGATCGACCCGACCGCCTCGGGCGGCGGCGGCCTCCGCCGCTCCACCCGCGACCGGCCCGGCGCGCCCGCGGCGTGAGAGCCGCTGCGCGGCCCGCCCGGCCTCCCGCCCTTCCGGATGGCGGCGGGCCCGCGCGGCTCCAGCACCGTCGCCCCGGCCCGCTCGGGGGGAGCTCCAGTGCTGCGACCGGAACGATTCACCGGGTCGCGGCGCCCGGCACGGCACCTCGCCGCGTTGTCGGACCCGCGAGTACGCCCAGTACGAGCCGCGGCCCTCCGCCCTGCGATCCACCGCACCGGACACCGCGCCCCGGCAAGCCCTTCCGGTCACCGCTCTAGGCTGCCGCCGCGTCGGAGCCGGTGGCCGCCTGGCGCTCCTTCTCCGTCAGCCCGCCCCAGACGCCGTAGGGCTCGGCCACGCGCAGCGCGTGCTCCAGGCAGCGCGCGCGTACGGGGCACACGGCGCACAGCGCCTTGGCGGCTTCCTCGCGCGCCTCGCGCTCCTGCCCCCGCACGCCCACGGGAGGGAAGAACACTTCCGGTCCCACGCCGCGGCACGCGGCCTCCGCCTGCCAGATCCAGTGGTGTTCCGCCCTCCCGGGCAGGTGTGACACCTTCGCCGTCCCCATTGCTCTCCTACAGCCGGATGTGAGCCTGATGATCGAACGCATCTCCTAGGGCAACGTCTGGCCGCGCAGACCTGTTCGAAACGTGGGAAGGGCCGTCGGCCGACCCCGGACGGGAGCGGGTCTGGCCCATCTCATGATCATCGGGCATGCTCGCTGCCATGGGCGAAGAACTGAACGGCACGGCAGCATCCGAGGCGGGAGCCGGCCCCCTGGGCTACCAGCACGCGTCGGGAGCGGCCTGGGTGGTCGAGGCACGCGGTGAGCTGGACCTCGACACGCTCCCACCCCTGGAGGCGACGCTGAGCCAGGCCGCGGCCTCCCACCACATCGTGATCCTGGACGCGGCCGGCGTCACGTTCGCGGACTCGACCTGCCTCAACGTCCTGCTGCGGGTGCGCCGCCTCACCGACCTGCGGATCGCCAGGCCCTCGCACCAGCTCGCCCGCCTGCTGGCGCTGACGGGCGCGGACCAGGTCGTCACCGTGTACCCCGACCTCGCCACCGCCACGCTCCAGACCTGACCCGAGGGGCCTGTTCACGGCCGCTGCGCGTCCTCCTCGTCCTCGATGACGTGCACGGCCGCCTCCTCGGCGGACGCGGCTCCGGCGTCGATGCCGACGTCCTGGGCGAGCACGTTGTTCTCGTGCGGGAAGTCGGTCGTGGCGGCCAGCCGCCCCGCTCGTGCGGTGCCCACCTGCGGGTCGACGGGCTCGCCGTCCCCGTCGACCAGGTCTCCGATGCCGTCCCCCGCCGGGGCCTCCAGATCCGGGACCTCGCGGGCGAGCCGGTCGTCGAGGCTCTCGCCCTGCTGCTGCTCCTCGCCGGTGGTGGCCCGGCGGTCACTCGCGTAGGGCCGCTCGGGCGGCGAGTAGCCCTGGTCCAGGATGGCGTCGGTATCGGGCCCGCTCAGGCTGTCGTCCATGTCCGGCTGCCCCTCGGACGGCTCGTCCTCGGGCTGGGGCTGGTAGACGTCGTCGCCTCGGGCATCGGATTCACTCATGGACACGTCCTCTCCTCGTCGCCCCGCCCGGTGCGCAGCGGCTTCCCTGGGCGCCTCCCCGGAAATCGGCGGATCACGCACCCGGCCGCGCTTCGGACGTGCCGGCTTCGGACGTGCCGGGGTCAGACGGTGACCGTACGCACCGCGTCCGCCACCGTGGGCCGGAGGGAGAAGAGCTGGTCCAGGCCCACCGTGCCGAACACCCGGGTCAGGTGGGCGTTGAGCCCCGCGATGGCCATCCGGGTCCCGCCGGCCTCCGCCCGCCGGTACGCACCGACGAGCACGGTGATCCCGGTGGAGTCGCAGTACGTGAGCCCGCTCAGGTCGAGCACCAGGCCCGGTGCGAAGGCAGCGGGGATGCGACTCAGGGCGTCGCCCAGGCTCGGCGCGCTGTACTGGTCGAGTTCCCCGGCCACGATGAGCAGGTGGGGGGCACCGGGAGTCGACCGGACGTCGACGGTCAGGATGCGATCGCTCATCGTGTGTCCTGGGGCAGAGGCGGGCAGGGTCGGGTGCGGGGACAACGGCGGCGCGGCCGAAGGGTGTTGTCCCTCCCGCTCCTACCCTCGATGCCGGAACTATCGCGCGCGTCGACCGCGACACCGCAGCCGGACGCCGGTTCGGGCCCCGGCCCGGCGCGGTCGGCGGACAGGCCCCCGGACCGGGCACGGGAAGGGGAGGGCGGCCGTACGGGCCGGAGGGTTTTCGCCCTATCCTACGGATCTCCGCCGTACGCGCGCCCCCCGCCGGGGAGCGCCGTCCCACGGCGGGAACGGGCTCTCGCCCACCGGGGTTCGGGGCGGACGGAGTCCGCCCGCAGCGGGATCGGAGGGCGTGGAGGATGAGCGCAGCACAGGGCGGGCCGCCCGCGGAGCTGGTGTTCCCCGGGGGCAGCGAGATGTCCCGGCGGATGCGCGCCCACGCCTGGGACGCCACGCCGATGGGGGACCCGGCCGACTGGCCCGCCAGCCTCCGCACGGCGGTGCGGATCTGCCTGACCTCGCGCTTCCCCATGATCGTGTGGTGGGGCGAGGAGCTGCGGTTCCTCTACAACGACGCCTACCTGCCCCTCCTCGGCACCAACCACCCGGCCACCGCCAAACCGGGTGACCAGGTGTGGTCGGAGATCTGGGACATCATCGGCCCGATGCTGCGCTCGGTGATGGAGTCGGGCGAGGCGACCTGGTCGGAGGACCTGCTGCTGCCGCTCATCCGGCACGGGTACCTGGAGGAGACGTTCTGGACGTATTCCTACAGTCCCCTCCACGACGACGCCGGCGCGGTCCGCGGCGTCTTCACCGCCGTCAGCGACACCACCGAGCGCGTGGTCGGAGAGCGGCGCCTCGCGGCGCTGCAGGGCCTCGCCGCCCAGGCAGCGACCGCCCGCACCCCGCAGGAGGCGTGCCAACTCGCCGCCCGGGCCCTCGGGCAGGCGGAGCAGGACGTGCCCTACACCGCCGTGTACCTGCGCCGCCCCGGTACCGACACGCTCGAACCGACGGCCGCCACGACGGCCGGTGGAGGGCCCGTCCCCCTCCCCGGGGGTCCCGGCGGCTGGCCCCTTTCCGAGGTGCTGGCCACCGGAGCGCCCGCCGTGGTCGACGACGTGGCCGACCGCTTCCCCCCGCTGCCCCGCGGCGGTTGGCCGACCGCCCCGACCCAGGCGGTCGTCCTGCCCCTGACGGGCGAGGCCGGCGCGGAGAACATCGGCGTGATGGTGCTGGCCGCCGGGGCGGGCCGCCGCCTGGACGAGGCGTACCACTCCTTCCTGCGGCTGGTCGCGGGCCAGACCGCCGCGCTGGTCAATGCCGCCATCGCCTACCAGGCCCAGCAGAAGCGAGCGGAGGAGCTCGCCGAGCTGGACCGGGCCAAGACCACCTTCTTCTCCAACATCAGCCACGAGTTCCGCACTCCGCTCACCCTGATCATGGGCCCGCTGGCCGAGCTGCGCGCCCGAGCGGCCGACGCCGACACCCAGACCCGGGAGGAACTGGACGTCATCCACCGCAACGGTCTGCGGCTGGGCAAACTGGTCAACACCCTGCTGGACGTCTCCCGCATCGAAGCCGGCCGCATGCAGGCCTGGTACGAGCCCGTCGACCTCGCCGCGGTCACCGCCGAGCTCGCCAGCGTGTTCCGCTCCGCGATGGAACAGGCCGGGCTCTCCTTCGAGGTCGACTGTCCCCCCCTGCCCGAGCCGGTCTGCGTCGACCGCGGCATGTGGGAGAAGGTCGTTCTCAACCTCCTCAGCAACGCCCTGAAGTTCACCTTCGACGGCTCCGTCCGGCTGGCCGTGAGGGCCGACGGCGACCGCGCCGTGGTCACCGTCGCCGACACCGGCATCGGGGTCGACGCCCACGAGTTGCCGCTGCTGTTCGAGCGCTTCCACCGCATCGAGAACGCGCGCTCCCGCTCCAACGAGGGCAGCGGCATCGGCCTGGCCCTGGTGAAGGAACTGGTGGGGCTGCACGGCGGAACCATCGCCGCCGACAGCGGCGGGGGCGGCGGGACGCGGTTCACCATCGAACTGCCCTTCGGTACCGCGCACCTGCCCGCCGAGGCGCTGAGTCCCAGCGGCCACGGCGCGGTGTCCGCCACCGCCGACCCCTTCGTACAGGAAGCCCTGCGGTGGCTGCCCGCCCGGCCGGCGAAGGCCGCGCCCGAGGGCGCCGCAGCCGCCCTCTATGACGGGGGCCCGGACGGCGGACCCGACGGCGGACCCGGCGACGGCCCCGGCGCCCCCGCGTACCCGCCGACCGTCCCGCAGACCGCCTCCGTGCTCGTCGCGGACGACAACGCCGACATGCGCGAGTACCTCACCCGGCTGCTGCGCGGCGCCGGTTACGCGGTCACGGCGGTCGCCGACGGCCGCGAGGCCCTCGACGCCGTCCGGGGAGCGGCGCCCGACCTCCTCGTCACCGACGTCATGATGCCGCGGCTCGACGGCCTCCGGCTCGTCGGCGCCCTGCGCGCGGACCAGCGCACCGCGGCGGTCCCCGTCCTGCTGCTGTCGGCCCGCGCGGGCCAGGAGGCCTCCATCGAGGGCCTGCGGGCCGGCGCCGACGACTACCTCGTCAAGCCGTTCTCAGCCGCCGAGCTCCTCGCCCGGGTCCGGGCCAACATCGAGCTGGCCCGGCTGCGCAACCACCACGCCCGTTGGCGCACCGCCCTGATCGACTCCCTTCAGGAGGCCTTCTTCGTCTGCGCCGAGGACGGGACCGTCATCGAGATCAACACCGCCTTCACGGCGATCCTCGGCTACGGGCCCGAAGGCGTGCCGTACGCACCCGCCCATCCGTGGTGGCCCGACGCGGACACCGACCCGGACGGCCACCGACGGATGGCCGATGCCTTCAGCGCGCTGCTCGGAGCCGCTCGCGGCACGCACGTGGTCCCCGTCGTCCACCGTGACGGCCGACGCCTGTGGGTCGCCGCCTCCTTCAACCAGGTCGAGGACCCCGACACCGGGCGCCGCGTCACCGTGGGCACCTTCCGCGACGTCACCGCCGAGCACTACGCCGTCCAGCGCGAGACCGCCCTCGCCGCCGTGAGTCTGCGCACCTCCGAGGCCGCGGATCCCGGCGAGGCGCTGCGCGGAGCCCTCGAAGAGCTGGCCCGCGTGTGGGAGGCCCCCCGCGCCCTGGCCGCCGTCTTCGACGACGCGGGCCGTCCGACCCTGACCGGCGCCGGCCCGGAGGCGGACCGGGAACACGAGGCGGACTGGGGGCACGCTCCCCCCGCACTGCGCGCCCGGCTCACCGCCCTGCACGACGAGCAGCCCCTGCTCACCCCCCTCGCCCGGGACGGCGGCACCGGGATCACGGTGGACCACCCCGACGGCCGCCTCGCCCTGTGGATCGAACTGCCCCGGGGCCGGCCCTTCACGGGCGAGGACCGCCACCTCCTCACCCTGCTCGCCGGGCACCTCGGCCAGCAGCTCCACCGCGCGCACCAGATCGACCAGCAGCGCCGGACGGCCCTCGCCCTACAACGCGCCATCCTCGGCCCCCCGCACCTGCCGAGCGGCTTCGCCGTCCGCTACGAACCCGCGACCCCTCCCCTGGAGGTCGGCGGCGACTGGTACGACACCGTCACGCTGCCCGACAGCCGCATCGGCATCGTCGTCGGGGACTGCGTCGGCCGCGGTCTCACCGCGGCGACCGTCATGGGGCAGCTGCGCAGTGCCTGCCGCGCCCTGCTCCTCCAGGACGCCGGCCCCGCGCAGACCCTCGTGGCGCTCGACCGGTTCGCCGCGCTGCTCCCCGGCGCCCTGTGCACGACCGTCTTCTGCGGCGTCCTCGATCCGGCCACCGGGCACCTCACGTACTCCAGCGCGGGCCACCCGCCCGGCATCCTCTCCCGCCCCGACGGCAGCACCCACCTGCTCGAACAGGGGCGCTCGACGCCCCTGGCGGTCCGGCCCGGGCACCCCCGGCCCGAGGCCGTCTGCGCCGTACCGCCGCGGTCCACTCTCCTGCTGTACACCGACGGCCTGGTCGAGCGCCGCCGCCGGCCACTGACCGCGGGCATGGACGAGGCCGGTACGGCCGTCCACGCGGCGCGCGCCCTTCCGGTGGAGGAGCTCGCCACCCACCTCATGAGCGCCCTCGCGCCCCCCGGCGGCTACGACGACGACGTCGCCCTGCTCGTCTACCGCCACCCCGGGCCGCTGGACCTCTCCTTCCGCGCCGAATCGGCCCAACTGGCGCCGGTGCGAGGGGCGCTGCGGACCTGGCTGGAGCGGTGCGGCCTCCCCCCGCAGACCGCGCACAACGTGCTGGTCGCGGCCGGGGAGGCCTGCGCGAACGCCATCGAGCACGGCCACCGCCACAACCCGGGGGCGCAGATCCGGCTCCGGGCGGCGGCCACCGCCGACGACCTGAGCCTGTCGGTCTCCGACACCGGCCGCTGGAAAGTGCCGCAACCCCAGGCCAACGCCCACCGGGGCCGCGGCACGGGCCTCATGCGGGCCCTGATGCAGAACGTCACCATCACGCCCGGCGACGCCGGCACCACCGTCACCATGCAGACGAGGATCACACCATGACCACTCCCCTGACCCTCACGGCCGACCGCAGCCCGGACGGCACACCGGTCCTGGTCGCCGCCGGGGAGATCGACATGAGCAACGTCGAGGCCTTCGCCACCGCGCTCGCCGCCGACCCGGGCGGCCCGCTGGTCGTGGACCTCACCGAGGTGCAGTACCTCGACAGTGCGGGGGTCACCGCGCTGTTCGCCCACGCCCGGCGCATCGAGCTGCTCGTCACCCCGCTCCTGGCACCGGTCCTGACGATCTCCGGTCTCACGGAGCTGGCCACCGTCCGCGGCATCGAGGGCTGACCGCAGGCCGCGGCTCTCCGCGTCCCGCCGTCACAGGGCCGGCCGGGCCCGGGTCGCCAGGGCGCGGGCGTGCGTGCACAGGCTGTCGACGGCGGCGGTCGGGATGCGCATCCGGCGCAGCAGGTCGCGCGTGGTGCGCAGGCTCAGGGTGCTGCGCCAGGACATCCCCGGATGACGCGACCTCAAGTGGCTGAGCGCCCGGGTGTCCAGGCCCGTGCCCTGGAAGCGCGCGTCGATGTCGACGACGGTGATCACACCCTCGGCGCACGCCGGGCAGATCCGGTAGTGGACCTCCCCGACCACCTTGCGGACGTGGACGAGGAGCAGCCGCTCCTCGCCGGCGCCGGCCTCACCCGGCAGGCGCGGGGCCAGCAGCTCGATGTGGCGGTAGGCGAGGATCCTGCGGCGCAGCCGGTCCGCGATCCCCCGCCTGCGGGAGTGCCTGCCTCCCCGCCCGGCCGGGGGCGCCCCGCCGTCGGGGACCGAACGGAACAAGGTGCTCGTGGGACGCGCATGATGTCCGTGCATGGGGCGCGTGTGCCCGCAGGGCGCTCGGGGATGCTCCTGCCGACGGGTGAAAACGCCTCGTGGCGCCGGACGGCTGCGTACGGTCAGGAGGACGGCGGGGGCAGGGGTCCGGGGGGATCCTCCGGGTGGGCGCGGAGGGACTGCAGGAGCAGGGCGACGAGACGGCGGGAGGCGGCCGGCGCTCCGTGGGGGGAGTTCGCGACGACGCCGGCGTTGGCCATGAGCACGAGCCTGAGGTCACCCGGTACGAAGTCGGCGCGCAGCAGCCCGCCGTCCTGGGCCCGCCGGGTCAGCTCCGCGAAGCCGCGGGCGTTGCGGTCGAGGTCCCGCGCGAAGCCGGCCTCGCCGGAGACCGCCGCCAGGAACGCCCCCGAGAAGCCCCGGTCGGCGGCCTGCATGGCGCAGACCTTCCCGACGACCGTGCAGAAACCGCGCCAGGGGTCGGTATCCGCGAGGGCGTCGTCGACGGCCGCCAGGCACGCGGTCACCTGCTCGGCGAACACCTCGGTGATCAGTGCTTCCTTGGTGGGGAACCGCCGGTAGAGCGTCGCCACGCCGACGCCGGCGCGCCGGGCGATCTCCCGCATCGTCACATCGAGGCCCCGCTCGGCGAACGTCTCACGGGCGACCTCGACGACGCGGCTGCGGTTGCCCATCGCGTCGACGCGCAGGGCGGCGCCGGCGCCGCTCTCGGGATCGCCCGGTGTCGTCCGGCCCGCGTCAGCAGTCACGCGCCGCACTGTACCGCCGCGTCGACGAGCCGTCCCCGCGGTGCACCGCACCCGTCCGGAGCCCTCGCGCAGAGCGCGGACGGTGGGACGGCCGCCCCCTGCGGGCATGGCTCGGACGTACCGCGCCCTACGCGGAGCAGCTGCGTGCGTTCTTCCGCCCTACCGGTCGGCCACCTGAGGGCGAAGGGCCTCGGCGACCGCGGACGGGTGGCCCGTCTGTGCCGGTTCGGGCGCCAGGGTGAAGGTGATGCGGGCGCCGTTGCGGTGTTCGGGGTCGACGGAGATGGTGCCGCCGTGGAACTCGACGATCTTCTTGCACATCGCCAGGCCGATGCCGCTGCCGGGGTAGGCGTCCTTGGTGTGGAGCCGTTGGAAGATCACGAAGACCTTGTCGGCGTACTCCGGTGCGATGCCGATGCCGTTGTCGGTCACCGTGAAGCGCCACAGCGCGTCCTCCCGCACGGCCGACACGTGGACCCTCGGGATCTCGCCCGGCCTGCGGAACTTGACGGCGTTGGCGATCAGGTTCTGCCAGAGCATGCCCATCTGGGTGGGGTCGGCGACCACGGTCGGCAGCGGGTCGTGGCTGATGCTCGCCCCGGACTCCTCGACGGCGACGCTCAGCGCGGACAGGGTCCGCTCCAGCACCTCGTCCAGGTCGACCGGCCGGTGGTCGTGGTGGACCCGGCCGACGCGGGAGAAGTCGAGGAGGTCGTTGATCAGGGTCTGCATGCGGTTGGCGCCGTCGACCGCGAAGTCGATGTACTGGTCGGCCTTGGCGTCGAGCTGCCCCCCGTAGCGGCGCTGGAGGAGCTGGGTGAAGCTGGAGACCTTGCGCAGCGGCTCCTGCAGGTCGTGGGAGGCCACGTACGCGAACTGCTCCAGCTCGGCGTTGGACCGCTGGAGGTCCGCCGCCTGCGCGTCCAGCCGCAGCCGCGCCTCCTCGCTGAAGGCGAGCTCCCGTACGAGCCGGCGGCGCATGAAGTCGATCTCACCGCTCAGCCGGCGCAGGTCCGCGGGGCCGGTGGGCTCGATGGGGTGGTCGAAGTCCCCGTCGGCGATGGCGCGGGCATCCGCCCCGAGCCTTTCCAGCGGCGAGGTGATACCGCGGCGCAGCGCCTCGAAGACCAGCACCGCGAGAAGCACGATGGTCAGGGCGATCGCGCAGAACAGCCAGTTGCGCAGGCTCATGGCGGCGGCCAGGTCCTCCCGCGCCCGGACCCGGTCCGCGCGCAGCCGCTCCTGCTGGGCGCTCATGGCCGTGCGCAGCTCGTCGAAGGCGGTCTTGCCCTCCGCGGCGCGCTCCGTGGCCGGCGGTGAGGGCGCGCCGCGCGGTGAGGCGGCGATCGGCCGCGCGATCCGCTCCTGCCATGCCGCTGCGGCGTTCCGCACGGCCCTGAGGTCGGCGAGACCGGCGGCGTCGCCCGCCAGCAGGTCCGCGAGCTGCGCCGTGTACGTCGCCTCGTCGGCGAGTCCCTTCCGGTAGGGGGTGATGAAGTCCGGCGTGCCGGTGAGCCCGTAGCCCTGGATGCCGGTCTCCTGGTTGAGCAGGGCCGACTCCAGCCGGACGGCGGTGGTCAGCGCGGGCGACTTCACGTCGGCGAGGTCCGCGCTGATCGAAGCGGTCCGCCCCAGGACCCACGCCCCCGTCGCCCCGAGCAGCGCCAGGACGGCCAGGGCCGCGGCCACCCCGGCGCGCAGCCAGCGCCGGGTGGTCCACGTGGAAAGCCCCCGCGCGCGCGGCGGCCTCTCGTCGCTGGTCATCCTGTGAACTCCTCGCGTCGACGGCCGCCTTCGATCAGGTACGGCTCGCACACTCTAGAGGCGTTTCGACAACAGTTGTTGTCGCGGACCGCTCCGGGGGCCCACGGTGCCGGGTGTGCCGGGCAGGAACCCCCTCGTGCGGACGACGCCGCAGGACACGGCTCCGGCCGCGGACACGACGGCCCTGCGCTACGGGCCCGGCCGCCACCGGCCGGCACCGAACGGTTCCCGCAGGCAGCTGCCGCGGACGCCGTATCGCGCAGGCGCCGAGTACCCGGGAATCGGCGAAACATGCGGCGCGGTCCGCCGGAGCGTCCGGCAGACCGGCCAGAGCATCGACGCCTTCTACCCGGACACCGCGACCCGTCCGCCCCGCAGCTGGGGGAGCGCCCGGCCGGCCCCGCCACCGGGCCCCGGCATCAGCGACGCGTATGGAACGAGCCGGTCGCCGTCAAGCGTCCGTCATCGGGTGAACACAGCTCCGGGGGGCGGGGATAGCGTCGGTGTCGCACCCCGGGCCGCCTCCCGCGGCCGGGGGTCCCGACCGCCGGTGGTTCCCCTGGGAGGGCCCATGTGCTTGTTCCGCTACGACGACGACCCCGACCCCGACCCTGAAGAGCGGACTCCGGCCGCGCCCCTGTACGTGCCGGTCCGGCCGGGGCCCGCGCGGGTGGTGGTACGCCTCTTCCGCACCGCCCTGGGCGCCCGTACCGCCGTCGGCTTCACCAGCGCGGAGCGGCTGGCCGCCACCCTCGGCGCCGACCAGGCCTGGATCCGGCTCTCCGCATCGGCGCTCCGCGGGCTGTCCGAACCGCTCGGAGCGACCTCGCTGACCGTCGACCCGACGCTGACCGCTCCCGCACCGGCGGGCACCGCCGTGCCCGCCGTGACTGCCCTGCCTGCCGTGACCGCCGTGCCTGTCGCGTCCGCCGGGCCGTCGCCCGGGCCGGCCGTGCCCGCCGTGCCCGCCGCGCCGTCGCCCGGGCCGGCGCCCGGCGGCGTCGTGCGGGCGCCCCGGACCACGGCCCGGACCGCCTGAAGGGGATGGCGCCATGACCGTCGCCGCCTTCCCCGAGGTCACGGCCGACGCCGATGACCTGTCCCTGTGGCCCGCCTCCACGAACCGCCTCCCGCACGGCGGCCTGGCCGTCGGCGGGGTGTCGCTGGCGGAGGTCGCCGAGCGGTTCGACACCCCGGTCTACGTCCTGGACGAGGGCGAGGTCCGCGAGCGCTGCCGCACCTACCGGGCAGCCTTCCCCGAGGCCGAAGTCCTCTACGCCGCCAAGGCCTTCCTGTCCCGCGCCATGGTGCGCTGGGTGCAGGAGGAGGGTCTGGGCCTCGACGTCTGCTCCGCGGGCGAGCTGGAACTCGCCGTCACCGCGGGGTTCCCGCCCGAACGCATCGTGCTGCACGGCAACGCGAAGTCCCCCCGGGACCTCGGGAGCGCCCTGCGGCTCGGGGTGGGGCGGATCGTGATCGACGGCCCCTCCGAGATCGCCCGTATCGCCGCTGCCGTCGGACCCCTGGGACGCCAGAAGGTGATGGTGCGGGTGGTGCCGGGGGTGGCGGCCGGCGGCCACGAGAAGATCCGTACGGGCACGGACGGCCAGAAGTTCGGCCTCTCCCTCACCGACGGCTCCGCACAGCACGCCGTCGCCCGCGTCCTCGGCCGGCCGGAGCTCGAACTGACCGGCCTGCACTGCCACATCGGCTCCCAGATCACCACCGCGAAGGCCTACCTCGTGGCCCTGCGCCGCATGGTCGGGCTGATGGCCCGGATCCGCGACTGCCACGGCGTCACGCTCCCGGAGCTGGACATGGGCGGTGGTCACGGCATCGCCTACCGGCCCGGGGAGCCGGCCCTCGACCTCACCGCGCTCGCCCGCAAGCTGCGTACCGCACTGGCCGAGAGCTGCGGCGCCGCCGCTCTGCCCGTGCCGCGCCTCACCGTCGAGCCGGGGCGGGCCGTGGTGGGACCGGCGGGGGTGGCGCTGTACCGGGTGCTCGCCGTCAAGCACACCGGCGGGACGGTGTTCGTCGCCGTCGACGGCGGCATGAGCGACAACCCGCGGCCCGCCCTGTACGGGGCCCGGTACGCGCCCCGGCTCGTGGGCCGCCACTCCACGGCGGGGTACCGCACGGCCACCGTCGTCGGCCGGCACTGCGAGGCGGGCGACGTCCTCGCGGCGGACGCGCGGCTGCCCGCCGACGTCCGCCCCGGCGACCTGCTCGCCGTCCCGGTGGCCGGCGCCTACCAGCTGTCGATGGCATCCGGGTACAACATGGTCGGCCGCCCCCCGGTCATCGCGGTCCACCAGGGCACGGCGCGGGTGCTGGTCCGGCGCGAGACACTGGACGACCTCCGCGGCCGCGACATCGGCGGCTGAGCGTCGCGCCGGCGTACCGGGCGCCGCGACCCCGGCAGCCACGGGACGTCGGGGTCCGGCCTACTCCCAGTCGTCCCAGGGCGGATCCATCTCGTCCAGGTCGAAGGGCGGCTCGTCCGCGTCCGACTGCGCGGGCCGGGCCGCCGGGGCCGCCGCTGTCGGCGGCTGGCCGGTCCGGGCGGGCCGCCCGGCCGGCGCGGACGGGCCGGCGGCGGGCGCCGGCTCGGGAGCGTTGCCGGAGGCCAGGGTGTCGAGGACGCCCTGGGCGTACTTGGTGAGCTTGGCCTCGCCGACCCCGCCGATGGTGCCCAGCTCCTCCACCGTGGTGGGCAACCGGGTCGCGATCTCCCGGAGCGTCGCGTCGTGGAAGACGACGTACGCCGGCACGCCCTGTTCGCGCGCCGTCGCGGCCCGCCAGGCACGCAGGGCCAGGAAGACCGGTTCGGCCCCGGCCGGCAGGTCGACCGGGACGCGAGCGCCCTTCCCGGAGCGCGAGCCGGACTCCTTGCGCGCCGGGCCGGCGGCCGCCTTCTCCTTCCGCATCGAGACGCTGCGGCGCCCTCCGAGCACCTCGCCGCTGCCGTCCGTCAGCACGAGCGTGCCGTATTCGCCCTCCACCGCCAGCAGCCGCAGCGCCAGCAGCTGGCGCACGACACCGCGCCACTCCGCGGTGCTCAGGTCCGAGCCGACGCCGAACACCGAGAGCGCATCGTGGTCGAACTGGATGACCTTGGCCGTCTTCTTGCCCTGCAGGATGTCGATGATCTGGCCGGCGCCGAACTTCTGCCGCCGCTCCTTGTTCAGCCGCCACACCGTGGACAGCAGCTTCTGCGCCGCGACCGTCCCGTCCCAGGACTCGGCCGGTGTCAGACAGGTGTCGCAGTTGCCGCACGGCTCGCCCGACTGCCCGAAGTACGTGAGCAGTCCCGTTCGGCGGCAGTCGACCGTCTCGCACAGCGCGAGCATGGCGTCCAAGTGCATGCCCAGTGAGCGGCGGCGCGCGTCGTCGCCCTCGGAGCCCTCGATGAGCTTGCGCTGCTGCACCACGTCCTGCAGGCCGTACGCCAGCCACGCCGTGGCCGGTTCACCGTCGCGGCCGGCGCGCCCGGTCTCCTGGTAGTAGCCCTCGACCGACTTCGGAAGGTCGAGGTGGGCCACGAAACGCACGTCCGGCTTGTCGATGCCCATGCCGAAGGCGATCGTGGCGACCACCACGACGCCGTCCTCCCGCAGGAAGCGCGCCTGGTTCGCCGCGCGCGTACGGGCGTCCATGCCGGCGTGGTAGGCCACGGCGTCGATGCCCTGCTCCACCAGGAAGGCCGCGGTCTTCTCCACCGAGGCCCGCGAAAGGCAGTAGACGACGCCGGCGTCCCCGTCGTGCTCGGTCCGGATCAGCTCCAGCACCTGCTTGAGCGGGTTGTTCTTCGGGACGATGCGGTACTGGATGTTCGGCCGGTCGAAGCTGGCGACGAAGTGCCGGGCCTCTTCCAGACCGAGCCGCGCCACGATCTCGGCGTGCGTGGCCTCGGTGGCCGTCGCGGTCAGCGCGATCCGCGGCACCTTCGGCCAGCGCTCGTGCAGCATGGACAGTGCGAGGTAGTCGGGCCGGAAGTCGTGGCCCCACTGGGCGACGCAGTGCGCCTCGTCGATGGCGAAGAGCGCCACCTTGCCGCGGTCGAGCAGGCGCTGCGTGCTCTCCGTGCGCAGTCGCTCGGGGGCCAGGTAGAGGAGGTCCAGCTCGTCGTCGAGGAACGCCCGCTCGACGGCCTGCCGCTCCTGCACGTCCTGCGTCGAATTGAGGAAGCCGGCCCGTACGCCGAGGGCGGTGAGCGCGTTGACCTGGTCCTGCATCAGTGCGATCAGGGGCGAGATCACCACGCCCGTGCCGTCTCTGACGAGTGCCGGGATCTGGTAGCAGAGCGACTTGCCGCCACCGGTCGGCATCAGGACGAGGGCGTCGCCACCGCCGACGACCTGCTCGATGATCTCCTGCTGCTCACCGCGGAAAGAGGTGTATCCGAAAACGCGGTGCAGCACCTGCGATGCGTCGGAGATCTCGGGGGAAGCGTCCGGAAAGGCCATCCACGAAGCCTAACGGCACCCGCCGACACCCGGCCCCGCCGGCGGGTTCACAGGCCCGGTCCGGGGGCCGGTTCAGGGGCGCGCGGATCGGCGGCCCGGCCTCCGCGGAGACCGGGCCGCCGGTTCAGAGGACCTTCGAGAGGAAGGCGCGGGTACGGACGTGCTGGGGGTCGTCCAGGACGGCCGCCGGCGGCCCCTGCTCCACGACGGTCCCGCCGTCCATGAAGACGACGGTGTCGGCGACCTCGCGGGCGAAGCCGATCTCGTGCGTCACGATGATCATGGTGGTTCCGGCGCGGGCGAGGTCCTTGATCACGTCCAGTACTTCGCCGACCAGCTCCGGGTCGAGCGCCGAGGTCGGCTCGTCGAAGAGGAGCACCTTCGGTTCGAGGGCGAGCGCGCGGGCTATGGCCACCCGCTGCTGCTGGCCGCCCGACAGCTGCCTCGGATACGCACCCGCCTTGTCGGAGAGGCCGACGCGCTCCAGCAGCCGGTGGGCGGCCGCCTGCGCCTCCCCCCGCGGGCGGCGCAGGGCGGAGACCGGGGCCTCGACGAGGTTGTCGAGCACGGTGAGGTGCGGGAAGAGGTTGAAGTTCTGGAAGACGAAACCGACGTGCGTGCGCTGCCTGCGCACCTCCTTCTCCTTCAGCTCGTGCAGCCTGCCGCGGTGGCTGCGGTAGCCGATGAGCTCGCCGTCGATGCCGATCCAGCCGCGGTCGACCTTCTCCAGGTGGTTGATGGTCCGCAGGAGGGTCGACTTCCCCGAGCCCGAAGGGCCGAGGATCACGGTGACTTCGCCGGCGCGGACCTGCAGGTCGACGCCGCGCAGCACCTCCAGCGGCCCGAAGCTCTTGTGGACGCGGTGGACGTCGACCATGACGTCGCCCATGGGTTCTCCTTCCCGGTACGGGGCCCGGCGGCTTGGCCCGGGGGCGGTCCTCACGTGTGCTCGGCCGGGTTGATCTGCGAGGTGTCGATCGCGGAGGGGGCGGTGCCCCACTTCTGCAGGATTCGGGCGTAGGTGCCGTTCTTGATCAGTTCGTTGACCGCGGCCTGGAAGGCGGGAGTCAGCGGGGAGCCCTTCTTGAACGCGAAGCCGACGTCGAGGCGGTGGTACTCGCCGAGGAAGGTGGTCCGGGCTGCCGGCTGCGCGGCCTGGTGGCGCAGCCCGTTGATGGTCGACATGACCACGTCGATCCGGCCCTGCTGGAGGGCGGTGGTGACGGCTCCGGGCTCGGCGAAGACCTTGACCTCGTACGGCTTCCTGCCGGCCGCGGCGCACACGTCCTTCTTCGCGGTGAGGGTCTTCTCGAAGGTCGTGCCGGCCCCGGTGCCGATGGTCAGTCCGCACAGCTGGGCGAGGTCGGAGACCTGCGTGGTCAGCGTCGTGTTGCCGGTCTTGACCGCGAAGCCCTGGCCGTCGTTGATGTAGGTGACGAAGTCGATTGTCTTCAGCCGCTCGGCGGTGACGCCGAAGTTGCCGGTGCCGAAGTCGTACTTCCCGCTGCCGAGGGCGGGCAGGATCGTCTCGAACGAGGCGTCCTGGCGCTCCAGCTTCACGCCGAGGACCTTCGCCACCGCGTCGGCGATGTCGATGTCCTGGCCTGCGGGCGGCTTGTCCTGGCCGTTCGGGTAGTACGCCGAAGGCGGCGAGCCGACGGAGTTGCCGACCCTTACGGTGCCCGCCTTGCGGACGTCGGCGGGGAGCAGGCCGGCGATCGCGTCCACGGTCCGCAGGCCGGCGACCGGGTCGTCGGCCGGTGCGGGGGCGGCCTGGGCGCCCGCCGCCACCGGAGCTCCGCCTCCCGAGCCGCAGCCGGTGAGCGCCAGGAGGGGCAGGAGCGGCAGGAGGACGGCGGCGGTGCGCAGGCGGGTGCGGATCCCGTTCCCGGGGAGGTTCACAGCGGGGAGGCCTTTCCGTTGCGGTGCGTGGTGGCGGTGCGGTGGGTGGTGGCGGTGTGGTGGGTGGTCGCGGTGTGGTGCGGTGCCGGTCGTGCGGGCGGTGTGTGGTGGCGGTGCCGGTCGTGCGGGCAGTGGGTGGTGGCCGTGCCGGTCGGGGTGGCTTCGTGCGACGGGCGGGCTGCGGAGGTCACCCGCGCACCGGCGCGGGATGCGGGTGTGCGGGGCGCGCCGCGTGCGCCGTCTCGCGATCGGCCTCCACGTCGGCGGCGATCTCCGCGTCCCGCTTCGCGACCTCCTCGCGGACGATCGGGATCACGTACCGTCCGAAGTCGACGGCGTCGCCCAGCAGGTCGTAGCCGCGGGCCGAGAGGATGTCGACGCCGAGGTCGTAGTAGTCCAGCAGCGCCTTGGCGACCGTCTCCGGGGTGCCGACCAGGGCGTTGGAGTTGCCCGCGTTGGGCCGGTGGGCGAGCAGGATCTGGAGGCGGTCCAGTCTGCTCGCGATGTACGCGGCTGCCGGGGCGGGGTCCGGGGTGCCGGAGCCGTAGGCGAACAGCACCCGGTCCCAGCCGTGGTCCTCGTGTGCTCGGGCGAGCCGGAGCGTGTACTCCCTGTCGAAGGCGCCGCCGGAGCGTGCGGTGGTTTCGGAGCCGTCGTTGGTCGCGGCGATGCCGAGGAATTCCGCGGGCATGGGGGTGGCCTTTCGCAGGGGGCGCGCCACCGCTCGCGGACAGCGCGAACTGCCGCGCGGGGTGCGGTGTCTGAGGCGCCCTCAGGTGGATGAATGCGAGGCGGTGCAGGCGTGACGACGCGGGACGTCGGATGAGCGGGGGTGGCGGCAGCGCACGTCCGGGCTCGCGGCACCGCGTCCGCACACGGGGCGGCGCCCGGGTGCGGAGGTGGTGGTGCGAAGGGGGAGCTCGGCCCGCGACGGGGTCACCGAGGGAGGGAAGGGCCGGTCAGACAGCCCGCTGCCGAATCAGGCGCAACACGCCGCGGACCACACGCGACCGAAGTCGATGTAGTCGCGCGAGACCAGGCGCTGATGGGCATTCATACGACTACTTGAGCAGCACATGACGCTCTTCGTCAAGCAGCGGCTCGGATGCCGGACACCGCGGCCGGCCGGGCCGACGGCGGTTGACATGCCCGTGCCGCAGGCACATACGATCGCCCCGGAAGGTCCGCGCCGTGCGTGCGGGTCCTTCCGGCCGCGTTGAGGGACGCGGCGAGCGTGACGACACGGGGACAGCCCCCCGGCGGCGCCGCAGTCACGCGGCGCCCGTGCCGCGCCGCGGCGCGCGACGCCGGGTGATCGCCCACGCCCGCGTTCCCTCCCCTGGAGAGCCGCCCCATGGCCACCCCTTCCGACGTCTCCGACGCCTCCGCCCTTCCCCACGCCCCCGCGGCGGCCGATCCGGTGATGAAACCCCCGGGGGCGCACGGCGCGCCCCGCGCGCCCGGCCCCGACCTGCCGCCGATCGTGCCGCGCCGGCGCTACGGGCTCTGGCTCTCCGCCGCGGCAGCGCTGTTCGTGTCCGCGATGGCGCTGGTGTCCGTCGTGCGCAACGAGGCCTTCCAATGGGAGCTGGTGGGGCAGTACTTCACCACCTCCGCCGTGCTCGACGGGCTGCTGCTGACCCTGTGGCTGACCGGTGCGGTGATGGTGCTCGGCTTCCTCCTCGGCACCCTCCTCGCGGTGATGCGGCTTTCCGACAATCCGGTGCTGCGGACGCTGAGTTGGGGGTTCGTATGGATCTTCCGGTCCACGCCCCTGCTGGTGCAGCTGCTGTTCTGGTTCAACATCGGCGCCCTGTACCCGACGCTCGGACTCGGCATCCCGTACGGCCCCGAGTTCTTCTCCGTCAAGACGGTGAACCTGCTCGGCCCGACCCTCACCGCGGTCATCGGCCTGACCCTGCACGAGAGCGCGTACGCCGCCGAGGTGGTGCGCGGCGGCATCCTCTCCGTGGATCCCGGCCAGACCGAGGCCGCGCAGGCGCTCGGCCTCAGCAAGCGGCGCACCCTGCGCCGGATCGTGGTACCCCAGGCGATGCGCTCGATCGTGCCGACGGCCGGGAACATGCTGATCGGTACGCTCAAGGGCACGAGCATCGTCAGCGTGTTGGCCGTGCACGACCTGCTGTACTCGGTGCAGCTGGTCTACAACCAGAACTACCAGGTCATCCCGCTGCTGATGGTCGCCACCCTCTGGTACATCGCCGTGACCACCGTGTTGAGCGCCGGGCAGTACCACGTCGAGCGGTACTACGCGCGCGGCTCCACCCGCGGCCTGCCGCCCACGCCGCTGCAGCGGCTGCGCGGGCAGCTGACCTCCCTCCGGGCCCACTTTGACGACAGGACCTAGTGCTGTGACCGGAGCGGCGCGGTACTAGCCGGGGAGGGGTTCGCCCGCGGCCAGGCCGAGGGGGACGAGGACTTCGATCCGCTTACCGCCGGCGGGCACGGGGGTGACGGTGACGTGCTGCGAGAGGCGCGCGACGAGCGGCCAGCCGTAGCCGCCGACGACACCCGCCCCGGCCTCCCGCGGGCGGACGGTGGGGAATTCGCTCCGGGCGTCGCCGATCGTCAGCCGCAGTCCCTCCGCGCCCACCTCGGCTTCGAACTCCGTGATCCCGCCGCCGTGCCGGAGCGCGTTGGTCACCAGCTCCGAGACCACGAGCAGGACGTCGGCCAGGAAGGCCTCCCGCTCCGCACTGCCCAGTACGGGCCCCGACTCCACCAGCTCACGGACGTACGACCGTGCCTGCGCGGCGGTGCGCGGCAGCGCGCAGTGGTCTCCGGTCTCCCCGGTGTACATGGTCATCGCCGTCCGTTTCACCTCTGAAAGCCCAGCGCGGTGAGGGAGTCCGGGGCGACGGTGAACGCCGCGAGCGTCCCAGTGATCTCGAAGAGCCGCGCGACCTCCACGGTGAACGGACCCGCGAGCACGAACGTCCGGCCCGCTTCCCGGTGGGCGCGCTGCTGGGTGAGCAGCACGTGGAGGATGGAGGAGTCCGCGAAGCTGGTCTCCGACAGGTCGACGACCGTGCCCGCGAACCGCGAGGTGGTGCCCGCGCTCAGCGCCTCCTCCAGGACGGGCGCCGTATCGGCGTCGACGTCCCCGCTCACCCGCACCCAGACGCTGTCGGAAACGATCTCACTGACCACGAGACCGCCGAGATCCTGCGACACCCCAGCTCTCCTCACCCTGCTCACCCGCCGAGCCTTCCCTCACGGGTTGCGAAACCCCGGGCGCGGGCCCGGGAGTGAGAAGCCTACCGGGGCCCGCGTCGGCGGGGAGGGGCCGCTCGGGAGGGAGCGGCCCCGGGGGATGCGTTCGTACGGCGTCCGCGGTCGGGTGTTACTTCGGCATCAGGACGGTGTCGACGATGTAGACGTTGGCGTTGGCGGTCTTGACGTTGCCGCAGACGACGTTGGAGGTTCCGTTGACCTTGTAGGCCTCGCCCGATCCGGCGGTGGTGAGCTTGGTCTTCTCCAGGGTGTCGAAGGAGCCGTTCTCCAGCTGCTTCGGCGTGAGCTTCTCGCCCACGACGTGGTAGGTGAGGATCTTGGTGAGGGTGGCCTTGTCGGCGAGGACCTTGTCCAGGTCGGCCTTCGGGATCTTGGCGAAGGCCTCGTTGGTCGGGGCGAAGACGGTGATGTCCTTCGCGTTGTTGAGGGTGTCGACGAGTCCGGCCTGCTTGACCGCGGCGACCAGGGTGGACAGCGCCGGGTTGTTGGAGGCGGCGGTCGCGACCGGGTCCTTGGCCATGCCGTCGAAGGAACCGGCGCCGTCGGCCGGTACGCCGGCGCACGCGGGGCCGAAGGGCTCGTCCCCGGCCGTCGAGGCGTCCGGGGCGGCCGACTGCGAGGCCGGGGCCTCCGTGGTCTTGCCGGCGGCGGGCCCGGACGCGCTGTCGCTGCCGGAGTCGGAGCACGCGGCGAGCGAGAGGGGCAGGACGGCCGCCGCGGCGACGGCGAGGGCGGTACGGCGGATGCGCAGGGTGCTGGACATGGTGGCTTTTCTCCTGGTGGGTGTGGGAACTGCTGATCGGGAGTGTCGGGTGGTCTGCTGTCCGGCCCTGGAGGGGGCCGGTGGTCGGGGGGTCATCCGGCGGTCACGAAGACGCTGTGCCAGCCGCTCGCTCCGTCGGGGATGGTGCGGGCGCGCTCCTCGGTCTGGACCTGGCCGGTGCCGTCGGTCGCGCGGACGGTGAGGTTGTGGCCGCCGGGGGTGGTCTTCCAGGGGAAGGACCACTGCCGCCAGGTGTCGAGGCCCGCCTGGGGGGCGAGGTCGGCGTCCTGCCAGGGTCCGTCGTCGATCCGTACCTCGACCCGGTCGATTCCGCGGTGCTGCGCCCAGGCCACGCCGGCGACCGTGACGACCGGCCCGGCGGGCCGGGCGAACGGCTTGGGGGTGTCGATGCGGGCCTGCGTCTTGATCGGTGCCTTGCGGGCCCACTTGCGCTTGACCCAGTACGGGTCGTAGGCGTCGAAGGTGGTCAGCTCGATGTCCTCGATCCACTTGCAGGCGGACACGTACCCGTACAGTCCGGGCACCAGCATCCGGACCGGGAAGCCGTGGTCGAAGGGGAGCGGCTCGCCGTTCATGCCGACGGCGAGCATCGCGTCCCGGCCGTCCATCACGTCCTCGACCGGGGAGCCGAGGGTCATCCCGTCCACGGACCGGGCGACCAGCTGGTCGGCGGCGCCGCCGTCGGACGGGGGCTTCACCCCGCACTCGCGCAGCAGGTCCGCCAGGCGCACGCCCAGCCAGCGGGCATGGCCGATGTAGGGGCCGCCGACCTCGTTGGAGACGCAGGTCAGGGTGATGTCCCGCTCGATCAGCGGGCGTTCGACGAGGTCCTGGAAGGTGTAGGTCCGGGGCCGGGGGACGCCCTTGCCGTGGATGCGCAGGCGCCAGGTGGCGGCATCGACCGTGGGGACGACGAGGGCGGTGTCGACGCGGTAGAAGTCCTTGTTCGGCGTGGTGAAGGGGCTGATGCCCGCCACCTTCAGCTGCGCCCCGGCCGGAAGGGGAGGCGCCGGCGACGCCGGTGCGGGCAGCAGGACCGCGGCCCGGGAGGCCGCGGCGCCCTTCCCGCTCCTGCCGGTCAGCATCCGCCCCAGCGCGCCCGCCCCGGTGGCCGCGACCGCCGTGGCGGAGGCCGCCACCAGGAAGCCCCGGCGCGACCAGGACGCATCGGCCCGGTCGGTACCCGACGCGGAGGCGGGAGAGGAGCACCTGCCGGCGAGGAGGTAGAGGACCGCCGCGCCGGTGAGCGCGCCCACCAGCGAGGGCAGGACGTCCGCGGCTCCCCCGCTGTCGGGACGGGTGAGCGCGGCGGCCGCACCGACGGCGCCGAAGACCATCACGCCCGCGGCGCCGGAGCGCCGGTGGCGCAGGGAGACGATGCCCAGCACGACGGCGAGGAGGGCCAGGGTGGCAAGGATGCCGAGCTGGAGGACGATCTTGTCGTTCTCCCCGAAGGTACGGATCGCGTAGTCCTTGAGGGCCGCAGGCGTCCGGTCGATCGCCGCACCGCCGACCACGGTCACCGGGCCGGCCTGCGGCCGCACCAGCGACGCCACCAGTTCGGCCACCGCGAGAGCGGTGAAACCGGCCAGCAGGCCGGCGACGGCGCCCGGCGCGCCGCGGGAGAGGGTCGTGCGGAAGGTGCTCACACTTCGTATTCGCTCTGCTCCGGACGGCGGATTGGTCCGTCCATCGATCGGATGAGAAAACAGTTCCCGTTGACGGCGCCGCCCCTCCTGCAGCCACCGCCGTCGGACCGCGCGGACCCCGGCCGTTTGGGCGACCGCGATCGGGTCATACGGGGAGTACGGAGGCGGTGAGGAGCGGCGCGGTCCCCGTGTCGGACCCGAGTCGGGGGGGGGGGGCCCCCGGGGGCGCCCGCCCGCGGGCGGGGGTGTGGGGCGCGCCCGC